>JAEMTE010000034.1 GCA_016462445.1 Candidatus Nanopelagicus sp.
GGCGGACATAATTGGGAGAATGTGGTTTCAGCTTGTCATAAGTGCAACCATGCAAAGGCAGATCGCACATTAAAGGATCTAGGTTGGCGGCTTCGTCACACCCCGCGTGAACCAGTCGGGGCAGCTTGGCGGATCTTAGGAACTGGAAAGCCAGATCGAGTTTGGATTCCCTATCTAAAACCATTTGGTGTTGAGGCGATGGGAGCGGCAACGGCGTAATGGAGGATGGCACATTAGCAGGAGAGGGCTTAACGGTAATGCAAACTCTTACCTACTTTGTTGGCGCACCAATTTTGTTATTTGTAGTAATCTCATTTTTTGCTTACATAACCGCAAAAGAGACTAGAAAAGGTAGTAAGAAAAAGGCAAGTAGCCTTACTCATATTGATTAATTCTTAAACCTTTTAATTACTTATCTTTTGCCTGCACCGTAAGTGCTCGCTCAATAGCATCTCTTCCTTCTAAGACTAATCTTCTTAGCCCTGCCTGCCCATCCTTACCAGTAGTTGCAAGCCAATCAATTGTTTTATTTAAGGTCTGCTCATTTGTTATATAGACCGGATACATACCGGTAGCAAACTTACTTGCCACCTCATAGGATTTTTTGCCCCAGGTTTGAAGTAGTAAATCAAAGTAAGGATCAACATAAGCAGCAAGTAATGGCCGGTGTAGTGGCCGCATAAAGCCTGCAATCTTTGCCTCACGCTGTGAGGTTGAGATCTCCTCAGTAGTAATTGATCTCCAAACCTCATTTTTTGCCGTAGCAGTTGGCCGAGCAGCAAGTGCGCTTTGATAGGAGAGTTGTCCAGTTAAGGTGTTATCTAATGCTAACTCCGCGGCTAACTCATCATCACTCATTAAGCCACGCTCTGATAATGCAATTACTAAGGACCAACGCATCTCTGCATCTACCTTAAGTCCATTTAACTTACCGGCTAATAAATTTTTAAGTAGATCATTATGCTCTGCAGAGGAGGCAAAGCTGGTAAATGCCTTTACAAACTGTAGTTGATTATCACTACCACTAGCTGCGTTGGTAAGCATCTGCTCAACTGCATTTCCTACTCTAAGTCGTGCGGAGTCGCGTTTTGTTGGGGCGCTATATAACTCAACAGCTGTGCCTAATTGGGCGCAAATAATTGTTACAGTTGCAATCTCACTCTCACCTGCTAGGCCAGCTAATGCAATATCAATAAAATCTGTGGCACTAATCTCAGCATCGCGCAACATATCCCAGGCCGCCGACCAACAAAGAGCGCGGGTTAATGAATCATTAATCTTGCCAAGGTGGGACTTTAAGGTGGTGATTGATCGATCATCAAATCTAATCTTTGTATAGGTTAGATCTTGATCATTAAGTAGTAACAAATCAGCAACCTTCTCACCAGCAAGTGCTGCCACCATAGTTTTCTCACCAAATACATCTAACTCAACACTTTTGCGAAGTATTACATTTTGGCCAACTAGATCATATAAGCCAACCGCCATTCGGTGAGGGCGAAGTTGAATAGATCGAGCTGGCATAGTTGGTGGCTCTTGAATTATGGTTACCGATTTATATGCACCATTTTCTATCTCAAGTGATGGGCGTAAGGTATTAACACCTGCTGTTTGTAGCCAAGTGGTAACCCAAGGTTTTAAATCCCGGCCACTTGTAGTGGTTAACTCAACTAATAAATCATCTAGCGTGGTGTTTTTAAAGGCATGCTTTTTAAAGTACTCCTTAAGCCCTGTGATAAAATTATCTCTTCCTACATGTGCTACTAATTGTTGCAAAACCGATGCACCCTTGGCATAACTGATGCCATCAAAGTTTCCAGCTACTGTGTCAATATCAACCATGTCAGAGACAATTGGGTGGGTGGTAGTTAGCTGATCTTGTCGGTATGCCCAATTCTTTCGCTCTTGATTAAAACCTGTCCAAGAGTTTTTAAATCTAGTTGATTCAACCATGGCAAGGTATGAGGACCACTCAGCAAATGATTCATTAAGCCAAAGATCATCCCACCACTTCATAGTTACCATATTGCCAAACCACATATGGGCCATCTCATGCAAGATTGTGTTAGCCCGCGCGTTATACATCCGCTCAGTAACCTTTGATCTAAAGACAAGTAAGCGCTCTAAGAAGGTAACTGCGCCGGCATTTTCCATCGCACCCCAGTTGAAATCAACTACTGCAATCTGGTCATACTTTTCAAATGGATACTCAAGGCCAAAGACTTTCTCAAAGTAGGCAAAACCTTGCTTGGTAATTAGGAAAATATCCTCTGGATCTAAAAACTCAGATAATGATTTGCGGCAATAAATACTAAGTGGCACAGTTTTCTTACCCACATACTGATCAGAGATGCTGTAGTAAGGACCGGCAATAAGAGCGGTGATATAGGTAGAGATTCTTGGGGTAGTGGTAAAGCTCCACTTAGATTTATTATCTGCTAACTCAACCCTCTCTTTGACTGGGTTATTTGAGATTACCGACCAATGGCTTGGTGCGATGGCGGTTAAGGTAAAGGTCGCCTTTAAATCTGGTTGATCAAAACATGGATACATCTTGCGAATAAATGCGGTCTCACCCTGGGAGTAGAGGTAAACCTCATTATCAACTGGATCTACTGAGCGTTGTAATCCTTCACCAGTTTTTGAGTAAAGCCCATTCATCTTAATTACTAACTCATTATCGGCTGCTAGATTCTTAATAAAGATACTTTCGCCATCATAATTTGAGGTATCAATATTTTGGCCATTTAAGGTTGCTGAGATTACATTCTTCCCAGCTGCATCAAGAAAGGTTTCATAACCTGGCTTATTGCAGGTAAATTTAATTACCGTCTCAGAGATAAAGCTCTCTTCCCCAGTGGTTAGATCAAGGGTTAACTCATAACTTTGAACTGCAAGATGGGCAGCGCGGCCGGCAGCTTCAGCCCTAGTTGAGTTTAAGCCTGGCACATCAACTCCTAATTAATAAGCAATAATTGGACTTGGAAATATTATTTTCTGAGCATATCCAAGCAGAGATTGCAGGTTAAGCCAAGATGGAACGTCCTTCAAACCGAAGTTACTCACTTCGTGGTGATCGGATGACCCGTGCCCAGAGTTTGGCAATGAGGCAGTACTGGGATCAATACAGTTTATCTGCTGGGCAAGAATTAATTCTTAATCAGATTTTCCCTCAAAAAGAGCGGGTGATTTTAGAGATCGGCTCCGGCATGGGGGAGGCAACTGCGCAGATTGCAGCTAGCTCAGCAGATACTGGTTATCTTGCAGTTGAGATGCATAGCGCAGGTCTTGCCGCACTTCTGCTTTTAATAGTTGAGAAGCAGTTAACAAATATTAAGATGATTCGCGAGGATGCAACCTATCTACTTGCTAATTACATCCCAGATAACTCAGTAGATGGTATTCATTTACTATTTCCAGATCCTTGGCCAAAAAATCGCCAACATAAGCGGCGGATTGTGCAGAGTGAATTCATCGAGCTAATTGCTAAAAAATTAAAGCCAGCAGCCTTTATACATATCGCAACTGATTGGCAACCTTATGCTGATTGGATAAAGCCTCGCTTTGATGCCAATCCTAAATTTACTGGCGGTATTGTGCCCCGGCCCAATTGGCGGGTGCTTTCAAAGTTTGAAGGACAGGGGCTTAAAAAAGGACATGTAGTAACTGATTTTAGATATGAGAAACTTTAAATACTGCCCTTAACCTCATAATTGCCGATCTGATTAATTCTTCTCACATGCCGCTCATCTTTAGTAAAGGCTGTTGCTAGAAAGGTATCAACTAACTGCAGGCAAAATGCTTCATCATGAAGTCGGCCGCCGAGTGAGATTACATTTGCATTGTTGTGCTCGCGGGCAAGCTTTGCTGTTTCAATTGACCAAACTAAAGCTGCTCTTACTCCTTTAACTTTATTAGCAGCGATCTGCTCACCATTTCCAGAGCCTCCTAAGACAATGCCAAAGGATGCTAGATCTTTTGCAGTTGCAATAGCGGTTGGAATACAAAAGATTGGATAATCATCTAGGGCGTCAAAGGTGTGAGGCCCATGATCTGTAACTGTGTGACCACTTTTTTTAAGATGCTCAATTATCTTGGCTTTAAACTCAAGACCGGCGTGGTCGCTACCAATATGAATCTTCATGGTGGCAAGTTTGGCAGAAAAACAAAACCGGTCGGGTTCATTTTGCTGAACCAGACCGGCTGTGTCTAAATTAGGCGCAGATTATCTAAAGCTACTAAGCCTTAACAACTTTAATCACTGACTTATAGGCAGCTGGTGATTGAGTTGGCTTTGCACCATTCTTATCTGACCTACCTGGCTTATCACCATGTGGCGGCCTTAGATTATTAACTCTCTTAGTTACATTCTCAGCCGTCTTTGCTTTTCGCTCAGTAGCTTGGGCAGCTGTTAACTTGCCTGCAACTACTGCAGCATCAATTTGGCGGTTGATCTCAGCGGTGATCGCTGCAATTAATGTATCTTTTTTTGCTCCGGCAATAGTGGCTAATGATTCACCAGCTTTAAGACGGGCTTTAATTGCATCGGTAGTGATACCAAGTGTGGCAGTTACTACTGCATCAACTGCTGCGCGATTTGTCTCCATCGCAGCCTTGCCAGCTGCCATTGCATCAGTTTGGGCTTTAACAATTGCATCTGCTTGTGATTGCGTAATTGTTCCTTTAGCAACCAACCCAGATAGGAGTGAAGTCAATCTATCTTTGCCTTTGCCATTATCAGCTAAGGCAACAGATCCTGTGGAAATTGTTAGCGCAACCGCTGCTGTTGCAATTGTTGCAATTAACTTCTTATTCATTTACTCCTCATTTCTTCAAGTACCCATGCACCTGATGTGAGTAGATAACTCGTTATTGCTGAGCCAACTATTCAGATCCCCTGTGCGGTGAGTGAGAGTTTTGCTACTGGCTTAAGAGTAGGGGGGCATCGCCTGGTTAGAGGAGGTTTTTTCTTAGAAATGGGTGAGAGTTACTTGACTACGCAGCGTATTTTTTAGAAAATATTTCTTAGTGCTGTGCCACCAGGGCGCAGCCACTGGACCCCAATAGGGGGGGGGATGGATGATTGAAATGGCAATCTATAATCTAAAAGCCAAGTTAATAAAGACAACAATAATCACAATACTCATAGCAATGATAAATCAAACTGCGGCATATGCTGCTGGTCGCACCACTAACTCAATTGCAAACACAGTTCTTAGTGGAACTAGTGTTCCGACTAAATCACTTGGTATCAATGGTGATTTCTATATCGACACTAAATCAATGAATATGTATGGACCAAAGAAAAATAATAGTTGGCCGCTGCCTATTTCAATGCGCGGACCAGCAGGACCAGTTGGGCCAAATGGTATGGATGGTAAAAATGGCGCATCTGTAACCTCAGGTAGTGGTGCAACTGG
>JAEMTE010000035.1 GCA_016462445.1 Candidatus Nanopelagicus sp.
GCCACTAGCTCCTGCATACTTCGCATCTGAGGTGCCGAAATTACTGCCTAAATCACCAAGGGATGCAGCAGATAAGAGCGCGTCACAGATTGCATGGGAGGCCACATCAGCATCTGAGTGACCATCTAAACCAATCTCCCCATCCCAAATAAGTCCAGCTAGGGATAGTTTTCGATTTTTATCACTACTAAATGCATGGGCATCTGTGCCAATACCAACTCTTATTTGTTTTTGGGTATTTGGTAACAGAATCTGCGTAGCAGTTGCAAGATCTGATTTATTTGTAATCTTAAGAGCGCGCTCCTCACCTGGTATTACCTTTACCGCAATACCTAGCGCTTCAACTAATGCAGCATCATCGGTTGCATCATCACTAGCCTGGTGAGCTCTTGCTAATACTGATCTAGTAAAGCCTTGTGGTGTTTGCACAGCCCGAAGTGATGGTCGATCTAGCGTATTTCTAACATAGCCTTTGCTATCAACCTCTTTAATAGTGTCAATAACATCTAGTGCTGGGATTACCGCCTGCTCACCCTTTACCAATTGCTCAACTACAGATTTAGCTAGTGTGGTGGTGGCAAGAGCACGGGCTGCATCATGGACTAATACATACTCATACTCTTCTGGAATTTGGGAAAGTGCTAATCGAATACTGTCACTTCTTAATATGCCGCCAGTAATAACTGTTACTTGATCACCTAGTACTTTGCGAAATTCCTCTTCAAAACCGGCAGGTGCAGTAACAATTAATAATTGCGCAACTGGGGCAAGGGATGAAACAGCATGTTCAACTAAAGTTTTATCAATTAATTTCACCAAGGCTTTAGGAAGGTTTGCACCTAATCTATTTCCAGCACCAGCACCTGCAATAATTGCGGCGGTTTTATTAATCATGACAGTAGATTTACTGCCAATTAAGAGGCGAGTACCTCATCTAGCAAGATTGCTGCCTTTTCCTCATCGGTTCTCTCAGCTAGTGCTAGCTCAGAGACTAAAATTTGCTTTGCTTTAGAGAGCATTCGCTTCTCACCTGCAGATAGACCACGATCTAGATCGCGGCGGTATAAATCACGAACAACCTCTGCAACTCTAATAACATCACCGGAGGCAAGCTTTTCAACATTTGCCTTATAACGACGAGACCAGTTAGTTGGCTCCTCGGTATATGGCTGGCGCAGCACATTAAATACTCGGTCAAGGCCGGCGCTATCGACAACATCGCGAACTCCAACTAGGTCGATATTTTCGGCAGGGACTCGAACTGTTAGGTCACCTTGGGCGACCTTTAATACTAGGTAAATCTTCTCTTCACCCTTGATTGTGCGCTTCTCGATTGCCTCAATCATTGCTGCTCCGTGATGTGGATATACAACGGTTTCGCCGACTTTAAATGTCATCTGGGAAAAGGCCTTTCGATAGGGAGCAATAATACCAGCATTTTGCGACCCATTTCACCCCCCTTAATATCGCCTTAATTTCTCCTTATTTACCACCCACCGATAACCTTTTACCATGATTGGCCTGCCTAATAAAATAGTTGCACTTTTTCTTATTGCCACCTCACTTACCGCCTGTGGATCTGGACAAAATTCAGTTACCCGAAATTTCAAACAGGTAACTGATGGGGTTGAGGCTCAAAGTAGTGAGATTAAGTTACGTAATGTTTTAGTTGTTAAGAGTGAGACAGGTGAGGGTGTGCTGGTAGGCACTTTAATAAATGTTTCAGATCAGACAGATCAAATCACAGCAATAGATATCGATAACACACCTGCCAAATTAGCCGCCTCTGAGTATCAGTTAGTAAAAAATCAACCAATCATCTTTGTGGGCGACTCTGCAAATGCTGATGCTGCTATTACTGGGGTTAGTAAGGTGGCCGGAGATCGCACCCCAGTTACCTTTACCTTTGCAAAAGCTTCTCCCGTAACAGTTAGTGCCTTAATTGTTAATGGTGAAGGTATTTATAAGGAGCTAAAACGCAGTATGCCAGTTGTTGTTGTATTACCTAGCCCAACACCTTAATCTTCAAACTTATAACCTAACCCACGAATAGTCTGAATAAAGACTGGATTAGCTGGATCCTTTTCCACCTTTGCACGCAGCCGCTTTACATGCACATCAAGGGTTTTAGTATCGCCAAAGTAATCAGATCCCCAGACTCGATCAATTAATTGCGAACGGGTTAGTACTCGCCCACTGTTTCGAACTAAAAACTCTAACAACTCAAACTCTTTAAGTGGCAGTGAGATTAACTCATTATTTATATTTACCTGATGGCGCTCAGTATCAATTCTCACAGGCCCTGCTGTTATTACGCCATCGGGAGCATTTGAAACATCACCCTGCCGTCTTAATACTGCGCGAATACGGGCAATTAACTCAGCTTTTGAGTAAGGCTTTGTTACATAATCATCAGCGCCAAGTTCAAGGCCAACCACCTTATCTACCTCGGTATCTTTTGCAGTTAACATAATAATTGGCACATCAGAGCGGGAACGTAGTTGTTTACAAACCTCAGTACCGGATAATCCAGGCAACATAAGATCAAGTAAAACCAGATCAGCCCCGCCTTTATCAAAGGCAGCAATAGCACCATCGCCAGTATCGGCAAGTGTTACCTCAAAGCCCTCCTTACTTAGCACATATGAAAGGGCATCTGAGAATGAGGCTTCATCCTCAACAACTAAAATCTTGGTCATTTATTACCTTCCATATTTGGTCTTTCAGCAGTTAATGTATTTGAACTCAGCGGGAATCTAATTGTGAAGGTGCTTCCAGCACCCTCTACCGACCAAAGTGAAACATCACCACCATGATTTGTGGCAATATGTTTAACAATTGATAAGCCAAGTCCAGTACCACCAGTTAACCTAGACCTTGCTGGATCAACCCGATAGAAACGTTCAAAGATTCGCTCTAGATCTTTTTCTGGAATACCAATACCTTGATCAGAAACTGCAATTTCGACAATACCATCTACCACCTTAGAAGTAATTGCCACTCTAGTTGCATCTGGACTGTAATTAATTGCATTCTCAATTAAGTTATTAATTGCCATCGTTACTTGGTTGCGATCACCATTTATAACTATATTATCAACTTCTTCATGAACTAAAGTAATTTTGCGCTTTTCGGCATTTAATCTTGATTGATCAACCGCCTCACTTATCACCTCATTAATATCTACCGCTTTACCATTTTTAAGTGGATCATCATCTTGCAATCTTGATAGATTAATAATCTCCTGTACTAAATTCGATAACCGCTTTGCCTCAGATTGCATCCGGGATGCAAATTTTACAATCGCCTCTGGATCATTACTTGCATCTAATACTGCTTCACTAAGAATTGAAAGCGCCCCAATCGGAGTCTTTAGTTCATGTGAAATATTTGCCACAAAATCCCGGCGAATTGAATCTAGCCTGCGCATCTCACTGTCATCAAAAATTAAGATAGCAATCAGTCCAGCATCACCGATTGAGATTACCCGCACTAGAAGATCATGGGTGCCAGCACCAATTGGGCCTCTTGGTAATTCAATGGTGGCATCTTGTTGAATACCAGATCGCCTAACAGCTCTGACTAGATTGCTTAACTCCTTATTTTGAATCCGTTCATCTTTAATTAAATTAAATATGGCAATACCATCTGAATAATAAATAACTCGATCAGTAGATGTTATTACTACCGATTCAGCATCGATTGCATGAAGTAGGTCAAAGCTTTGAGTTGAAAGATCAGATTCGATTTTGCTGTTGGCGGTAGAGGTTTCCTGCTTTTGATTAAATCGCCACATCACCCCCTAATCGTATGAGTAGGCAGCACTTTCTGTTAACCATAAGTTGGGTATATTGATAGATAACCTTAGTTTTAACCATTTATTAAAGACCTGTTCACACACCTCCCCGCACAAATACCCTTTTTCCATTACCGTTAGCCAATGCGTGAGCAATTTCAAAAAGAGTTAGATGGCGTTAGCACCACCCTGGTGCAGATGGCTGGGCTGGTTCGGGTTGCAATGGATAACGCCACCACCGCCTTATTAACAGCTGATTTAACCTTGGCTGAAAAAGTTATTGCCGATGACACAATCATTGATGAAATTCAACATGAGTTAGATGCTCGCACCATTAACTTAATTGCTCGCCAAAGCCCAGTAGCAAGTGATTTGCGAACTCTAATTACCTCACTTCGAATGAGCGCCGATCTTGAGCGAATGGGAGATCTTGCTCATCACATCGCAAAATCTGCCCGGATGCGCTATCCAGCAACTGCAGTGCCACCTGAACTTTCATTAACTATTGAAGAGATGGGCCGGGTTTGTTCCAAAATTATTGAGAAAGTATCTACTATTATCGAAAAAAGAGATGCTGATCGCGCACTTGAGGTTGAAAAAGATGATGATGAGATTGATGCGCTGCACCGAAAAATTATTCAAACCTTATTAGATCCAACATGGAAACATGGAATAGAGACTGCAATTGATATGACCTTACTTGGTCGCTACTACGAGCGGTGCGCAGACCATGCGGTTTCTATTGCTCGCCGAGTTTACTTCCTAGTCACTGGAAGTTATACAAAAAATTAATAGTAGTTTCAAATTCAAAGCATAAATACAACTAAAGTTCACCTAATTTTATCCATTTAAATCCAACACCGAAGTAAAATTTGGCATGGAAAAAAACCGACTTGAAATTAGTCGACTCTTTAACCGTTTTGGATTTGGCCCAAAGCCTGGTGAATTCTCTGCAAATCTAAAAGCAGGGTTGAAGAAAACACAAAATAAAATTCTTACAATCTCTGAAAATGATATCGGACTTGAAGATACTAAAGATCCCACTCTTACTGATCTTGGATCGCGACCAAAACCAAACTCTGCTGGTGTTATTGAATTTGCTACAGCACTAAGAAATCAAAAGGCTGAATTAACTCTTTGGTGGCTAGATCGTATGGTTTTAGGAAATTATGGCTTAAAAGAAAAAATGACTTGGTTTTGGCATGGGCATTGGGC
>JAEMTE010000036.1 GCA_016462445.1 Candidatus Nanopelagicus sp.
CTTAATCAATTACTAACAAATAGTGGAATGATCTTTGGCGCAGCATCTGCCGGTATTTTCATTGATATATTTGGAGTAGCAACCACCTTAGCAATTGATGCTGCATCTTTTTTTATCTCTGGCCTATTGATCTATACCTTCCGTCACCTAACACCCAGAGTTACAGGTACTGAAAATTCAATGCTGACAGATTTGCGATATGGCTGGGGAGTGTTTTTATCATTTAAATGGATAGTTAATTTAGTTTTTGCTTGGTCTTTTATCGTAATGTGCTGGGCAGCAGCGGAGAATATATTAGGCCCATTAATTGCACTTGAGCACTTTAATGGCGCTAAATCCTGGTCATTTGTGATTACGGCAGAATCAATTGGCTTAATTGTTGGTTCATTTATCGCAATTAAAATAAAAGTGAAGTACCCATTGCGCTTTTTGCAACTCACATCTTTCTCTGTTACTTTTTATATTTTTGCATTAGCTAAGCCACAATCCTTATTAGTTATTGCATTTGGTGCTTTTTTGTTTGGAATTACTTTAGATTTATGGGGAACTCTTTGGAACACTGCATTACAACGAAAGGTGCCTAGAGATGTGTTATCTCGAGTCTCCTCCTTTGACGCAATGGGTTCGATGATGTTTAGGCCAATTGGTTTAGCAATCGCTGGACCGCTCTCCTCCTTATTTGGAATTACAAATTTTATCTATATCTTGGCGGCATTAAGCGTGGTTGCAGTTGCTGCGCCATTATTTAGTGCTGAGGTTAGAAATATGAGTTTTGAAGAGAGTGTTTAAAACTTTAATTTATATTCACTAGCTGCCATTTCGTAAATATCCTCTGGTCCATCCTCCTCATCTATTTGTTGGCCATTATGTGTGAAACCAAACTTTTTAATTATGTGCTCAGAGATAGTGTTATTAGGTGAGACGGTATAGCGCAAGGTTTTTACTAATGGATCCTCTACCACCCAACCCCACATTGCATGTAACATCTCTTGCCCAAAACCCATACCTTGATATGGTTTATCAACAGTAAACCCAATCTCGATCATGCCATTTTGATCTGGTGCATGGTGAAATCCAGCACTACCAATAACAATCTGTTCATCTTTTAAAACTGCCATCCGCAGTAGGTACTTAGCCCACTCAGGGTGCTGGCGCACTCTGGGTAATCTATGTTTAATTGGATCAGGGCCAATTAAAAAATGCTTATTTGGATCGCTAAATCCTCGATCAATCCAAAGATCTGGGTGTGCTCGATCTATCTCCAGTAGCTCATACTCAGCCGGTAGTACTGTGTATAGGAGGAGGCGATCACTCTCTATTATTAAATCTTGGTTCATTTCATAAGTTTAGCGCAGTCTTTTCTCAGAAAATTCTCAAGTAAACTGCCTACTCTCATCTTATATTTACTGGAGCAGGTAAAGCCCTAAGGAGTTAAGTGAAGAGTACGATTTTAAAAGTATTAATTGGTTTTGTAATTGGCGCTACAGCAGTTGGTGGTTTTGCAATTGCTGCCAATACAAATGTACCAATTGTTAAAGCGTGTGTTGATAATAAAAGTAAAGCGCTTTATCTTTCAACTAATGGAAATTGCCCAAAGGGCAAAAGCGCAGTTGATATTGGCGCAACTGGTGCAAATATAAAAAGTATCGCCCAACTAGTATCACCAGCTGTAGTATCAATCAAGGTATCTTCAGTAAGTGGCAGTGGAAGTGGATCTGGTTCAATATATAAGAGCAGTTCAGATATTTCATACATCATTACAAATAACCATGTTGTTGAGAGCGCTGCCAGTACCGGCACAATTGAGGTTGAGCTAAATAATGGAGACATATACCCAGCTGTAATTATTGGTCGAAATCTAGATTATGACCTTGCTGTCATCTCAATAAAAAAAGGTAATCTACCTGAGATCCCAAAGGGTGACTCATCATCAGTAGCAATTGGAGATGTAGTAATTGCCTTTGGCTCACCCCTTGGCTTATCTGGCACTGTTACTAGTGGAATTGTTTCAGCATTAAATCGGCCAGTAACTACTGGTTCAACAAATGCTGAAAGCTATATGGATGCAATTCAAACCGATGCGGCGATAAACCCTGGAAACTCAGGTGGGCCACTAGTTGACTCACAGGGCAGAATTGTTGGAGTTAACTCTGCAATTGCCACACTCGGCTCTAGCTTCTCAGCTACCGGCAGCATTGGCCTTGGTTTCTCAATTCCATTTAATCAAGCACAGCGGATATCTGATGAGTTAATTGCAACTGGTAAATCAACTAAACCAATTTTGGGTGTCTCATTTGATCCAACCTATACCGGAGTTGGTGCCCGGGTTTATTTAGTAACACCTGGTAAGGCTGCGGAGAAAGCTGGAATTACTGTTGGTTTAATTGTTAAGAAGATTGATGGCTTTAAAATTAATGATGCCATCGCAGCGATTGTAAGAATCAGATCTCACGCGCCAGGTGATCAAGTCACAATTGTTGTCGAATCAAGTACTGGATCATCTAAAACATACACTATTACTTTAGATTCAGCCCCCGCACTTCCGTAAGATCTATACTCTCCTCATAAACAAAATATGAGGAGAGTCTAATTACAAAGCAGCAGAGGAAACTTAGCCTTGAGCTTCTATCTGCACTCTCTGGTGTTTTAATAGCGGTGCAATCTCGAATAAATGGTGAGTTATCCCATCAGATGGGAGATAGCCTTGAGGCGGCGATAGTCTCATTTACTACCGGCTTACTATTTGTTTCAGTAATTGCATTATTTAGAAAAGATGTTAGATCTGGTTTTAGGCAGATTTTTAGCGCGGTTAATCTAAAATTATTACCAAGTTGGCGCTTAGGCGCCGGCGCACTTGGTGCATCATTTGTAGCGATGCAAACTTATGCTGTGCCAATTGCTGGAGTCGCCTTATTTACAGTGGCATCCCTAGCTGGTCAAACAGGAATTTCATTATGGGTAGATCATGTTGGCCTTGCAGGTGGTAGCCGAGTGATTATTACAAAGCGAAGAGTTATAGCCGCCATTATTACAATCTTGGCAGTAGTCGTATCTACTTGGGATCGCTTTACAATCAGTAATTTCTCACTGCTTACTATTGTGTTAGCGGTATTTTCTGGAACCTGGGTTGGTGTGCAACGCGCCTTAAATGGGCAAATCAATTCTTATTCAAAGGCAAGCTTTGCAACATCCCTACTCAACTTTATAACTGGCACAACATTCTTACTCTTCTTGCTATTACTTCGCACACTATTTACCGATCACTCGGTAATGAACTTCACCTCAGGCCCTTGGTGGATGTTTTTAGGTGGATCTATTGGGGTTATTTATATTGCGCTCTCAGCTCATATTGTTCAGCATGTTGGTGTTTTAGAGTTTACATTATTTAGTGTTGGCGGAATGTTAATTGGCTCATTATTAATTGACATTATTGTGCCAACTAAGGGAACTATTATCTCTGGCTTCCTTATTGCTGGAATACTACTTACCTACTTAGGTGTTATTGCAAATGGTCAATCTCGTTTTTCACGTAAATAATTAATTAGTGCAGAAATTAATGAAGCACTAATAAAAAAGGCAGCAAGTCCATAAGAAATATCTTTTACCCAAGAAATTGAGCCAGAGTAAAATCCAGCAAGAGTAATTCCTGCTCCCCATAAAAGTGCACCTAGTGCGTTAGCAGATAAGAATTTGTAGTAATTCATCTTTACAGTTCCAGCAATCGGTGGCACAAATGTTCTAACCCATGGGATATACCGAGCAATAACAACTGACCACCAGCCATATCTTTCATAAAATCTTTCAGATCTGGCTAGCATTTTCTGCATCCGCTTGGAGTTTCGCCTTTGAAAGTAAGGCCGGCCAATCTTTCGACCCAGCACATAACCAACCTGGTCGCCGATAAATGCTGCTAAAAAAACAATAAAAACTAAGATAACAATATTTATATCATCTCTAGCCGCTGCAACTAAGCCAGCGCTAAATAAAAGTGAATCACCAGGCAAAAAGAAACCTAGCAATAAGCCAGTCTCAATAAATATTATTAAACCAATTACTATATAAAAAAGGAATGGTGCAACTGGTGATAATTGGGCATCAAATGATGCGGCAAAGTTACTCACTCTTTAGATGACTTTTTAACGGCGGCGGCAACCTTCTGCACCACATTTAAATCAAATACACTTGGCACGATAAAATTAGCATTTAACTGCTCATCACTTACACATGAAGCGATAGCTTCAGCTGCTAAAACCAGCATCTTGTCAGTGATTTTTGTGATGTGCCCATCTAAAAGACCACGGAAGATGCCAGGAAATGCCAGCACATTATTGATCTGATTTGGTTGATCACTTCTACCAGTTGCAACTACTGCAGCGTGCCGGCGGGCAATTACTGGGTCAATCTCAGGATCTGGATTAGCAAGAGCAAAGACAATCGCACCCTTTGCCATCGATTTAACATCTGACTCAGTTAATACATTGGGCGCGCTAACACCAATAAAAATATCAGCATCCTTCATCGCTGCAGATAGATCTCCTCTAAATGAGCCAGGTGAGCAGTTCTCAACAAACCACTTACGCATTGGGTCAGAGTCACCTTTATCTGCAAATATCAAACCATCCTTACCAAAGCCAATAATATTTTTTGCTCCATTTGCAATAAGTAATCTAGCAACTGCAGTTCCAGCCGCCCCCACACCACTTAATACAATTTTAGTATTTGCTAAATCTTTTTTAACTAACTTAAGTGCATTTGTTAATGCAGCAAGTACCACAATAGCTGTGCCATGTTGATCATCATGAAAAACTGGAATATCAAGTAGATCTCTAAGTCTTGCCTCAATTTCAAAACAGCGCGGAGCTGAGATATCCTCTAAATTAATACCACCATAAACAGGTGCAATAATTTGAACTGTTCTAAC
>JAEMTE010000037.1 GCA_016462445.1 Candidatus Nanopelagicus sp.
TCTGCAAATGTTGTGTTATCTCATCAATACGCTTTGAAAGAAGTGCTACCTGTGCTTCTGGGCTTCCTGTGTCAGTTGCAGATGAGCCGTACTTACTTACTATTTCCTTTTTTACTGCTGGCGTTAATGCCATTTGTATTGCTCCTTCTGTCTGTCACGAGGGCCTCGGTGTGATTCACGAAGGCGCACCTTCTCGCTTTAGTGGTGCAAGATTACCAGCGCTATAGGTGATACTTAAAATCGAGGGAGAATTGAGCGTTATTTACTAGTTAATTCCCTGGCCTTATCACAATCTTTTTTCATCTGTTCAAGTAGTGGAGCTAATCCATCAAACTTTAAGGTGTCGCGCAATCTATATCCAAACTCAATTTTTCCTTCTTGGTCATATAACTCTAAGCCAACTTGATCTAATGCATATGCTTCAACTTGTCTGCCTCTAACACCTGGAAATGTTGGATTAGTTCCAATTGAAATTGCAGCGGGCCATCTATTTGCACCAACACTTAACCAGCCAGCGTAAACACCATCTGCTGGGATTGTGGCGAGTGGGGTTAAACCAATATTTGCAGTTGGATATCCGATCTCTCGTCCTCGTTTTTCACCATGAATAACTAGGCCCTTTAAATAAAAATTACGGGTTAATAACTCATTAGCCCGATCGATTTGGCCATCAATAATTAGGTTTCTAATTCGAGAGGATGAGATAGTTGAGCCGCGATCCTCTTGTAACTTAACGATAGAAACTCCAAAGCCATACTTTGGTCCTACCTCAGATAGATATTTAGGAGTTCCTTGCGCCTTGTATCCAAAATTAAAGTTCTCACCAATTACTACATGCTCAGCTGCAAATCTGCCAACTAAAATATCCTCAATAAATTGATCTGGTGAGAGTTGAGAAAACTCCTTATTAAAGTTAACTACTTCAACTGCAGTAGCACCTGCTTTTTTAAGTAATTGAATTCGATCTTTAACATTTACTAATTGAGTTGGGGTGCGCTCTGGTGCAATCACTGATGCCGGATGTGGATCAAATGTCATAACTGTTACATCGCCTTGATGTTTGGCAATATCAATAATCTGTTGATGGCCCGCATGCACACCATCAAAGATACCGATCGCAATTACCTTCTTCATTCCCTTATTCTTTCACAACCTACTACTACCCGGATCCCTTAACTAGGATGGGTGCGGCAACAATTTGGCTGCCTTGTAATTTATTCTCTAGTAATGCCACAAAATTGCCTTGATTATCAAGAGCTGCAAAAACTCCTTCACTTAAGTTTTGCTCAATTACCCGGCCAAATGAGATCTCTTTACTTTGAGCTAGTTCAAGTTTTCTAATTGGAAATAACTTCTCAACTACACCTGAAATCGGAATTAGATCAGCATCCTTAATCTGCTTGCATTGATCTATTACAAATGGCGAGACCATCGTCCTTCTAAGGTAGGTCAGATGCCCACCAGTTTTTAAAACTACCCCAAGATCTCTAGCTACAGCCCGGATATATGTTCCGGCTGAACATGTAACTAAAATATCAACCTCAATTGCATTAGGTATATGCCTAATCTTTTTAATTACTAACTCATAAATACTTACATCCCGTTCAGCAATTTCAACACTCT
The DNA here is from genome assembly GCA_016462445.1 of Candidatus Nanopelagicus sp. Classification (GTDB taxonomy): domain Bacteria; phylum Actinomycetota; class Actinomycetes; order Nanopelagicales; family Nanopelagicaceae; genus Nanopelagicus. The sequence goes on from JAEMTE010000037.1 coordinate 1,624, forward strand.
CCCCCGCTCTTACTCTTGCGTGGGCAGTTTTCCCATCGATTTTAATTGCTGAAACTGAACTTGGCCGTTGCTTAATTTCTCCAACAAATTTATTTAATTCAACTTTTATTTGCTCATCACTTATATTTGTGACCACAACTGGATCAGCAGTAAAGGTTAGATCACCATCTTTGTCATCGGTGTGAGTAGATTTTCCTAAAAATATTGTTGCTTCATAACTTTTCTTACCATCGGTTATGTATGTAAGTAAGCGAGTAGCAATTCCAACACCTAGAACTAAAACTCCAGTTGCCATTGGATCTAAGGTTCCAGCATGACCTACTTTTCTTGTATCTAATCTCTTTCTCGCCATTGCAACCACATCATGGCTTGTCATACCACCGGCTTTATCTATTAGTAAAAAGCCATCCATTAACTCACCGGCTAATCACGCTTTTTATACGGATCTTCAGCAACTGGTTTAGCACCTGCACGTAATTTTGCAAGTTCAGCATCTGCTTTATGCATCTGCTCCATTAACTCATTCATTGCAGAGGCAGATTCAGCCATACCATCTAAGAAAAATTCAAGAGATGGTGTAATTCGAAGTCCAAGTGCGCGACCAACCTCTGAGCGCAACATTCCTTTTGCACTATTTAAGGCAGCAGCTGTTGCTTCATGTGCTGCGCTATCACCTAGTACGGTGTAAAAGATTGAAGCTTGTTGCAGATCACCAGTTACTCGAACATCGGTTATGGTTACAAAACCAAGCCGTGGATCTTTAACCCGTGACTCAATTGTGGTTGCAACCAACTCTTTGATTCGATCTGCAACCTGCAGTGGACGTTTGCTTGGCATTATTAGGCCCGCTTTTTCTCACGGATCTCATAAACCTGAATTACATCTCCTACCTGCAGATCTTTAAATGAGCCAAGGCCAATGCCGCACTCAAATCCCTCACGGACCTCAGTGGCATCATCTTTAAATCTACGCAGAGATTCAATGCTTAAGTTTTCACCAATTACTACACCAGCACGCATTGTGCGCACCTTGCCATTTCGACGGATATTTCCATCAGAGACTATGCAGCCTGCAATATTTCCAAACTTACTTGATTTGAATATATCGCGGACCTCAGCATTACCAAGGACAGCCTCTTCAAACTCTGGCTTAAGTAGGCCCTTAAGTGATGCTTCAATCTCCTCAATCGCTTTATAAATAACGGTATAGAACCTAACCTCAACACCCTCATGTTCGGCAAAGACTGCGGTCTGTGGCTCTGGCTTAACATTAAAGCCAATAATTACTGCAGTAGATGCAGATGCCAAAGTCACATCATTCTTTGTAATTGCACCAACACCACGGTGAATAACTCGTAAATCAACCTCAGTGCCAACATCTAATTGCAATAAGGCATCCTCTAGTGCCTCTACCGATCCAGAAACATCTCCCTTTAGAATCAAGTTCAAAGTACTTACCTTTGATTGCTCCATAAAATCTTCAAGTGAAATCTTCTTACGTGCCTTTGCAAGTGAGGCGTTACGGGAGGCAAGTTGACGCTTCTCTGCAATTTGTCTTGCAGTTCGATCATCTTCAGCAACAATAAATGAATCACCAGCTCCTGGTACTGATGTAAAGCCAAGAACCTGTACCGGACGAGATGGACCAGCAATTTCAACAGCTTCGCCATGCTCATCTAACATCGCACGTACCCGGCCATATGCACCACCGGCCACAATTGCATCTCCCACATGAAGTGTTCCGCGTTGCACTAAAACAGTTGCAACTGGACCACGTCCCTTATCAAGATTTGCTTCAATTGCAACTCCTCTTGCAATGTCATCTGCAATCGCACGAAGATCAATGGCTGCATCAGCGGTTAGCAAGATCGCATCAATTAATTGATCAATACCATTACCAGAAAGAGCAGATACGTTTACAAACATAGTTTGTCCGCCGTACTCCTCAGCAATTAAGTTGTACTCAGTTAACTGTTGACGGATTTTATCTGGATTAGCACCCTCTTTATCCATCTTGTTAACTGCAACTACGATTGGAACATCTGCTGCTTGGGCGTGATTTAAAGCTTCAATTGTTTGTGGCATAACACCATCATCTGCTGCCACAACTAGTACAGCGATATCTGTAACTTTTGCACCTCGAGCACGCATAGCGGTAAAGGCTTCATGTCCTGGGGTATCGATAAAGGTAATTGCACGATTTGTTCCGTTGTGATCATGATGAATTTGATATGCACCAATGTGCTGAGTAATTCCACCCGCCTCAGATTTAACAACCTCTGTTGAACGAATCGCATCTAGCAATCTAGTCTTACCATGATCAACATGTCCCATTACTGTAACAATTGGCGAGCGCACAACTAGATCAGCTGGATCAATTTCAGCCAACTCTTGCTCTAAATTGATATCAAACTCTTCAAGTAACTCACGATCTTCATCCTCAGGACTTACGATCTGAATTAAGAAGCCAAGTTCAGCACCTAGCAATGTAAAGGTATCTTCATCAACTGATTGAGTTGCAGTTACCATCTCACCTAAATGAAATAGAGCTGAGACTAATGCGGCTGGATCTGCGCTTATCTTTTCTGCAAAATCCATCAATGTTGCGCCCCGTCGCATTCGCACCACAGTCTTGCCATCACCACGTGGAACTACTGCCCCACCTAATTGTGGTGCTGGTAGATTTTCAAAATCTTCACGTCTTTCTTTCTTACTCTTTTGTCCTCTATTTTTTCCTTTACCCTTACCACCTTTACCAAATGCACCAGCTGCGCCACCTCTTTGCGGTGGCCGCCCGCCGCCTTTACCACCAAATGGTGAAGCAGCAGGAGCAGAACCTGGTGTGCGATAAGGAGATGAACCAGTTGTAGGACGTGAACTTGGTCCACCAGTTGGCCTTGGATTACTTTGCGCAGGACGTGCGGCAAAACCTGGACGAACAGAGCCAGGACGAGCACCTGACATTGGTGGACGTTGTCCTGGCTGTAATTTTCCAGGAGTTCTTCCTTGTTCACCTGGGCGAATTGGTCTTGCAGGTGGACGTGGTCCGCCGCCACCTGAGCTAAATGGATTATTGCCAGCACGTGGTGGACGTGGCATTGAATTGCCGCCAGTTGGTGTGGTTGGTGTTGTAGAAAATGGATTATTGGCAGCACGTGCTGTTG
>JAEMTE010000019.1 GCA_016462445.1 Candidatus Nanopelagicus sp.
TGCATATCGATAACTGCGTAAATACCTTCGCCCTTTTTATTTATTTCAAAGGACATCCGGCGCTTACCCCAGATATCTAATTTATCGACCTTGCCACCGCCATCTTTGATTATCTTTAGATAAGTCTCAAGACTTGGTGCAACTGTCTTCTCTTCTAAATCAGGATCTAAAATGACCATGAGTTCATAACGACGCATTTATTCAAACCACCTCTGGACTAAAGCGGCTACGGAATTTCCGAAGCAGGTGTTGGGGTAAGGGTAGCCGCAGCCGCCGTCAGCGCGAAATTACGCTCATCTGTGCTGTGGATTTAGCCGATAAATCCCGCATCAATAGATAAGTAAATCCTGTTATCGCCACTATCCGCAGCAATGTAGCGATGGCGTAGCCGCCCGCTGGTAGACCAAAGCTTGCCCCTGAGTACTGGGCTAGGTACTGCCAAATAGCTAGGTGGTAAATAATCTCACTCACCTGCCAAATCCAAAAATATATTTGTTGCACACTTTTTGTTAATGCAATTACTGCAAGTGGGGTTAGCCATAAAACATACTGGGGTGAGTAGACCTTACTAAAGGTGGTAAATATAACTACTGCAAATAGAGCACATTGGGCTAAATTTGGTATTTGTTTTAAGTTAAGTAAATAGATAGCAAGTGCAATAAAAGAGGTAATTGTGATAATTAGATAAATTAAATTTAGGAAGGGTATATCTACACCAAGCAAACTCAGCCCATACCAGAGTGAGCCAAAATCTGCACTCCGCTCTAGATTTAATTTAAAAAATCGCCACCAGCCAGCAAAATGAGTTGCCATAATTGGTAGGTTAATTACTAACCAAAATAATAATGTAGTGGTGAGATATTTTCGCAGCTGATCAATTGCAGCTGATCGATAAAGTATTATAGTAATTGGTAGTAGTAAAACTAGCGGGAAGAATTTGGTGGCAATTGAGACTCCAAGTGCAATCGCGCTAATCTCATACTTTCTCTTATCAAAGTAGTAGATCGCAAGCATCGCACTTACCACCGCCCATAAATCCCAATTAATAAATAAGCTAGCGATCACTGCCGGGGCGAGGGGGAAGAGATACCCATACTCTGGTCTTATCTTTCTAACTATTAGAGCTGAGATTAAAAATAGGGCAATTAGAATTACCGCATTAATATCAAAAAACCAGCGGTATGAGTTGGTATCTGGTGTGATAAAACTTATTAACCAATTACCTAGGCCAATTACTGGTGGATACTCAATTGAGTTGCTCGCAGATAGGTATGGAAAGGTATTGGTATCTAACCCACGCTCGGTAAATAAGGCTGGAATATCGCTATAACAGGCGTGAATGTAATTATCAGGGGATTGCCAATCATTTAATCGGCAGTGGTTAAATTTAAAAAGTGAGAGAAGTGCGCAGATGAGCACTACCGCTGCAAAGGATCTACTTACCGATTTGGTAAGCAAGAGTTACTTCTTTTTCTTAGGTGTTGGCGTAGGAGATGGTGGAATTAATGCTGGGTCCATCTCAGGAACTGCATTAATAAAACTTGTTGGCTCAACACCGCCAATAAAGGCAGGTGGTGGAAACTCTTGGATTGGCGCTTTATCTAAATAAGCTTTAGCAAACTCCACCCAAATCCGAGCCGGGAAGGAGCCACCGGTTACTGAGGTTAAGCCACCGATTCCATTTAATGATTGAGTTGCATCATCACGATAAAAAGCAACAGAGGCGGCAACCTCTGGGGTGTAACCATTAAACCAAGCAGAGGCGTTGTCATTTGAGGTTCCAGTCTTACCAGCAGCTGGTCTACTCATTCTGGCGCCAACAACTGCGCCAGTTCCAGAGGTAGTTACTTTATTTAATGCAAAGGTTAAATCAGCCATTACATCTTTTCTAAATACCTCTTGAGCTTGAATACGCCCTTGATACAAAATTCCTTTATTTGGTCCTTGAACCTCATTAATAATAAATGGTTTGGCATAAACACCTTGGGCTGCAAATGTGGCGTAAGCATTAGCTAAATCAATTACATGTGGGCTAGATGAACCAAGAGTTACTGAAGGAGAGGCAACCATTTGAACTGACTCTGGAATTCCAGCACGGCGGGCAACATCTACTACCTTCTCAACCCCTGCTTTAATTCCAAGTGGTACAAAGATGGTATTTACCGAGTGCTCCATTGCGCTAAGTAGTGAAACATTTCCCCAAGTCTCACCACCATAATTATTTACCACATAGGCCCGGCCAATTCCATCGTCATAAACCTTTGGTGAATCACCATTCCAAATTGAGCTAAGTGGAATTCCTGACTCTAAAGCGGCGGTGAGTGCAAATACTTTAAAGGATGAACCAGCGGAGGCAATTCCTTGGGTAGCGGCATTAAATTGATACTTTAAATAATCCTTACCACCATACATCGCCAAGATCTCACCAGTTCCCGGCTTAATCGCAACTAAACCAATATGTAGATTCTCTGGCGTTTTAGTAGGTGCCTCTTTATTTACCGCTGCAACCGCCGCTTCCTGGGCATCTTTAACTAAGGTGGTTTTAATAATGTAACCACCGATTAGTAACTGTTCATCGGTAAATCCCAGAGTATTTAACTCACGCTCTACCCAAGAGATCACATAGCCTTTTGGCCCAGCTAATGCCCCGGAGGTAACCCGAGGATTAATTACTGGAAATTTAATCTTTGCTGCTTTGTCTTTAGCCAACCACTTAGCCTCAACCATGCCATCGATTACATACTTAAATCTTTTTTCAAGCCGCGGTAGATTCTCTTTTTTATACCCTGGATCATAAAGCCCAGGGCTTCGCAAAATACTGGCAAGCACTGCAGATTGCGCAGTTGTTAATTGATCAACAGTGGTACCAAAGTAAACCTGAGATGCGGTCTGCACACCATATGAGCCGCGGCCAAAGTAGATAGTATTTAAATAATTTTCAAATATCTCATCTTTAGTAAATTGATTTTCAAGTTTTATTGCAATTACTAACTCTTTAATCTTTCGCTGAATTGATCGCTCTGGTGTTAAAAAAGCGGTCTTTGAGTATTGCTGGGTGATAGTTGATCCACCTTGTAGTGAACCACCTCTTAAGTTATTCCAAATCGCTCTGATGATTCCAGTTGGGGAGAATGCTCGGTTGTTGTAAAAACCGCGATCCTCCGCCGCCATAACTGCGTTGCGCAATTGGGTGGGAATTTGCGCTAGCGTCACAACAGTTCTATTTTCAGAGCCGATTCGGCCTATCTCACTGCCATCTGCATATTGAATAATTGTAGATTGACTATTTACATAAGCATTTGGATCTGGAATTGAAACTGTGAAGTAGGCAAAGCCAAAGAGAAATACCCCTGCAACAAAAGAAAAGCCAACTGCTAATACCCCAAGCCTGGGTAGTTTTTGCAGAAAATTACTCACTGGCCAAGATTAGCGCTAATCCTTATCCGCCAAGGTTGCTACCTTTCGCGGTGGCTTTCTATATTTGCCATCCCCTAATAAAAAGGATTCCACTAGGTGATTCCAGTGACAACTGATGCAGATCTCAACAACATAGACGCGAAACTCACCATACTCACTTTGCATTTGAATTAACTCTTCTCGATTCTTAATACGTCCTGAGTATTGGCCGAGTTGATCACCAAAGGCGTATCGCAGCTCAACAATCTTTAACTTCTTACAAACTGGGCAAGAACGGTTGGTTAACTCGCCATGGTACTTAGCCGCCCGGCGCAAATATGGATCAGCATCACAGGCATCCATCGCACTGACCGCTCCTTGAAAGAGCGCAATTAAAGTGCGGCGCTTACTAAGTGAGTAATCAATTGAAGCACGCATCGTGGCTAACATAAGATCCAAGGTTAATCCTAAATTAATAACTACGCTTACCTTATGGGGATTTGGCCAGTCGGTAAGGGTTCAAAGTTAAATCAGATTTTGGTAGTGCGCTGGAGTGGTCAGGTAACAGATGGTTTGTTTCAATCAGCTCTTGCTAGCTTTGTTTTATTCTCACCAGAGCGCTCACCAAATGCAGTATCAGCCGCCCTTGCTTTCGCAGTAGTCCTACTGCCTTACTCATTGATCGGCCCATATGTTGGCACTTTTTTAGATCGCTTCTCACGGCAGCGGATAATTAGAAATTGTAATTATCTGCGGGCAGCAGATCTTTTAATCATTGCCTGGTTAATTAATAATGGCTCAACTGGAGTGGTTTTAACCTTATTTGTCTTATTTGCATTTGGGATTAATCGATTAATTTTAGCTGGCCTCTCTGCCGGGTTACCGTTGTTGGTTAAAAAAGAGGAGTTAATTGCAGCCAACGCGTTAGCGGTGACAGGTGGCACTATTTGGGTGGTAATTGGTGGTGGGGTAGGAATTGCTGCTAAGAATCTAATAAGTAAAAATTATGGCGCAGATTTTGCTGATTCTGTTGTGATAATTCTTGCCTGTTGTGGTTTTCTACTTGCTGGCCTTAGTTGCTACCGGCTTAGTAAGTTTGAAATAGGTCCATCTGAAAATGAAGCTGCTACTGAATCTGCCGGGTTTGCGCAGATTTTGGCAGGGTTAAATATTTTGCGAAATCATAAAGATGCTCTACTTGGTATTTTGGTAGTTGGTATTCAGCGCGGTGGGATTACAGCACTTACATTAATGGCGCTTTTATTGGAACGAAACTCATTTAATGACCCAGCTAATCCAGATGCTGGTTTGGCCGGTTTTGGGGTGGCATTAGCTATTGCAGGTATTGGTATTGGGTTAGGCGCAGTTATTGCGCCATATGGTGTTTTAAAATTTGGCCGCCACCGTTTTATGCGAGTAATGATCTTTTGTTGCGTGCCACCTTTATTAATTTATGCATTAAATATTAATGAGATAACCATGACAGCGAGCGCATTTTTTGTTGGTTTGTGTGGGCAGGGGATTAAGGTGACAAATGATGCGCTGGTGCAATCAAAGATAGTAGATGATTATCGGGGAAGAGTTTTTGCCTTTTATGATGTTGCAGTTAATGCTGGCATTATTACCGGCGCAGTTGGCGCAGCTTTATTGCTGCCAGATAGTGGGAAAACTTTTATGTTACCGGTGGTGATTACACTCGCTTATTTATTTGCTGGATTAGTTTTACTTCGTAAAACTATTTTTGCTCCTTCCACCAATTAAGTAACTCCTCCTTTGCTTTATCTTTACCAACTGGGCCATCTTCAAGACGTAATTCAAGTAGGTAGTCATACGCCCGCCCAACCATTGGTGAGGGTTTAATCCCTAGTATCGCCATAATCTCCTCACCCGTTAGATCTGGCCGAATTTTATCTAGCTCCTCTTGCTGCATTAAAAGTTGGATCCGCTGCTCTAATTGATCATAGGTTTTAGCTAACCCTTCCGCCTTTTTTTGGTTGCGGGTTGTGCAATCTGCCCGAGTTAATAGGTGCAGGTGAGTTAGTAATTGCCCAGCATCTCTGACATATCTGCGCACTGCAGAGTCGGTCCATTCACCTAAGCCGTAGCCATGAAAGCGAAGGTGAAGAAAGACTAGTTGGGCAACATCTTTTATTATCTGATTATCAAAGCGAAGTGCGCGCAGCCGCTCCTTTGTCATTCTCGCGCCAACAACCTCATGGTGGTGAAATGAAACCCCACCACCTGCGATTAACTCCTTAGTTTTTGGCTTACCAATATCATGCATTAAGGCAGCAAGGCGCAGCGTTAAATTAGCACCGCCCAGCCGATTCTCTAATGCAATTACCTGATCTAGCACGGTAAGGGTGTGCTCATAAACATCCTTGTGGTGATGGTGCTCATCAATCTCAAGCTTTAACTTTGGGATCTCTGGTAAAAATATCTCAGCTAATCCAGTTTCGGTAAGTAAGTAAATACCTGCCTTTGGTTGATCACTCATTAAAATTTTAGTTAACTCATCCCTGATTCGCTCAGCTGAGATTATTGATAGCCGGCTAGCCATACTTTTAATCGCCGTGATAACTGTGGCATCGATTGTGAAATTTAGTTGCGAGCTAAAGCGCACCGCTCGCATCATACGAAGTGGGTCATCACTAAATGAGTCCTCGGCTTTGCCAGGAGTTTTAATTACTTTATTTTGTAGATCTGCTACCCCATTAAATAAATCAATAAAGGTTGGAGTTTGGGTAGTTAGCTCCACCGCCATTGCGTTAATTGTAAAATCTCTGCGCAACAGATCACCTTCAATACTCTCACCAAATACCACCTCTGGTTTGCGAGAGTCAACTTTATAATTTTCACTTCGATATGTTGTTATCTCAACTGTGATCTCATCTTTTTTGCCAGCAACTGTGCCAAATGCTGCGCCAATACTCCAAACTGCATCTGCCCATTTTTTAAGTATTTTTTCGCAATCTTTTGGATGTGCATCGGTTGTAAAATCTAAATCATTTCCTAACCGCGCCAATATGGCATCTCTTACTGGACCACCAACTAGAGCTAATTTAAATCCAGCCGCTTTAAAAGCAGCCGCTAACTCAAGTGCGGCTGGTGCGCGCTGGGTGAGCGTAGTGATCGCAAGTTGTGCGGCGGCATCATTTGGAGTTTTCACGGTGGTACTAGGTTAGAGCAGAGCGGGTTCAGCCTGAGTGGGTTAGGGGCGAGGGGTATCCTTAAGCCATGACCCCAGCAGATAATGCGGGTGGCAATCAGGATTTAACCGGTTCTCGCAAGAGTTCACAAAGTAATGGTTCTGGTCGGCCCGCTAAAAAACATAATTCCGGCAACCGTAAGAATCCTAAGGGTGGTTTGGATGGAAAAAATAACCCAAAAGCAAAGTATGCCAAGCGAGTAGATGAGATAAGTGCTGGTGGTTTAGTAGTTGATAAGAGCGGTACTAAGGGCTTATTAATTGGCAGATTAGATCCAAAGGATGCCTCCCATGAGCGTTTGCTCTGGTCACTACCAAAAGGACATATTGAAGAGGGTGAAACACCAGAACAAGCGGCGCTTCGTGAGGTGGCGGAGGAGACTGGTATTAAGGGTGAGATAACTAGATCATTGGGAGTAATTGATTTTTGGTTTATGGCAAGTGGTAAACGAATTCACAAGACAGTGCACCACTTTTTATTTACCGAAGTTGGCGGCAAGTTAGCCCCGCAGGTAACTGAGGTTGATGATGTGGCTTGGTTTCCAATCGCTGAGATAGTTAGCAAGCTGGCCTACCCCGATGAGCGAAAACTAATAGCAAAATCTGGACAACTTACTCCGTGAGAAAACTCTTTACCTCACTCTTGGTTTTACTGCTGCTATCAATTTTTAATCCAAACCAAGCGGTAGCAACTGTAGTGGTGAAGATTACTGATGTGACCCATCGTTTAAGTGATGGGGTATTTATTAATGATGATTTAGTAGCCAAACTTAAACCAAGTGGTGAGTTAGGTAGCTTAGTTTTTATGCCAAGTAATGCGGTTAGAGTATGGCAAGTAGATCCAGCAACTATTTCAGAGATAGTTGTGATGAGTAATGGCTACGGTATTGCAGACGGAAGTGCACCAACTGGACAAGAGGTTGCAAAGGCATGGCTAGCTCAATTTAAAAAGGTTACAAGATTTGAAAAGGTGGCAGCAATTACCTATGGCAGCCCCTCACTTACTTGGATTAACAAACTCTCACCCAATCAACTGCCTTATTTAAATGCAGTTGGCAAGCTTGAGTTGGAATCTTTTTTAGGCAGAGTAAGTGAGCCAGTAGTTAGCCCAATTGATGGTAACCAAAAAATTGGTACATCTGAGCTAAATATCATCAAATACGCACAAAAACAGTTAAATCTACTAGCAACAGTAGTTGAGCTTAAAGAGTTAGAGCCATATCAACTGCGTCTTGCCCAATTACTAAACCCTGATTTAAATGATAAAGAGCTAAAAAGATTGGTTAATGATTTTGATAAATCAATCACAAAACTACGAAGTAAGTTAAAAATTACTGGAGGTAAATTTACTGTTACTGCGGCCCAGCAGGAGTTACCAATTACCGTAGTAAATAATTTTGACCTACCGGTAAAGTTAAAATTAAGTATCCGCCCAATTAATAACAAAGTAGTAGCATCACCGCTTGAGCAGATTGAGGTGGCGGCAAAATCAAAGCTGCAGGTTATGTTGCCAATTGAGGTTTTTGCCTCTGGAGATTCACAACTTCTTGCCCAGCTGACTAACCTTGAGAATAAGCCGGTGGGCTATCCGCTTAATATAAAGTTAAAACTTTCAGTAATTAGCCCAATTACCACTTGGATTACCTCAGGTGCTGCAATACTTTTATTTATAGCGGTCTTACTGCAGAGTCTGCGCAGAGTTAGGAGCAAGGGTGTCAGATAACCAATTAATTCGCTCCTCATCAATAATGGCTATTGGCACTATCACCTCGCGATTTACCGGCTTAATTAGAAACCTCTTACTTGTTGCACTACTTGGTACGGCGCTGTTAGGTGATACCTACAACGTGGCAAATACCATGCCAAATATTTTATACAACCTACTAATTGGTGGCGCACTTACTGCAGTCTTCATACCGCAGATTGTTAAATCATTTAGAGATAGTGATGGTGGTGCAGCCTTTATCTCAAGGCTTTTTACCGCAACTCTTACTTTTCTATTTGTACTCACACTTCTTGCAATTGTCTTCACTCCCCAAATTGTAAATATCTACGCCCCAGAGTTTGCTAAGCGCCCAGAGTTTGATATCACCGTTTCGTTAATGCGCTACTGCCTGCCCCAGATATTTTTCTTAGGTTTATTCGCCTTACTTGGACAGATTGCAAATGCTAAGGGCAGATTTGGCCCAATGATGTGGGCGCCAGTTATTAATAATCTAATTGTGATTGCGTTGTTTTCCTGGTTCTTAATTAACAAAGATCAGCTATCGATAAGTACGATCACAGAATCTGATCTACTTTGGCTTGGCTTTGGCACCACCGCCGGTTACCTTGCGCAAGCTTTGATTTTATTTCCACTCTTGCTTAGAAGTGGTGTTAGATTAAAACTTAAATTTGATTGGCAAAATAGCCAGATTCTTAACTCATTTAAACTTGCTAGTTGGAGTTTTTTGTATGCAATTATTTCTCAGCTCTCCTACCTAGTAACAGTAAACCTGGCAACTACTGCTGCAGTTAAAGCAGCCGCCTCTGGTGTGAGTACAGGTGTTGGTTTTACGCCATATGCAAATGCTTATCTAATTTTAATACTGCCACACTCCATAATTGCGGTCTCAGTTGTTACTGCGCTGCTGCCAAAAATATCTAATTTAGTAATAGATAAAAAATATGATGCGGTCTCAGTTTCACTCACTCACGCAATAAAGCTAATTGGTGTTTTTACCGTTCCAGCTGCCCTACTTTTCTTAAGTTTTGGCCCATTAATAGCAACTAATTTATTTTTTGGTATCTCAGCTGATGATAGTAATTATCTTGGTCTTACCCTTTCAGCTTTTGCATTAGGGCTTATTCCTTTAAGTATTAATTTGGTTTTACTGCGTGGCTTAAATGCTTTTGAGAATTTAAAATCACAGGTGTTAGGAAATTTGATTATGAATGCGGTGGCGGTAGCGCTCTCATTATTTGCTGCTCACTACCTTAAGCCAGAGTGGGTAACAGTTGCCATGGCGGGGATTTTTGCACTTACCTACTTTTTAGGTACTGGTATCTCATTTTATTTAATTAGCCGCCATAAAATTAATTTGCCGGTATCTGCAATTACTACTTTTTACTTAAAGTTAATGCTTATTTTCACCATAATCACGCTGCCAATCTGGCTACTGCGGGAGCATCTGCCTGGTGGGAATTTACTTCAGTTGTTAATTGTTATATTCCTACCAGCCCTTTTTTATCTATTAATCGCAAAGGTATTAAAAATAACTGAGGTCACATCTTTGATAAAAGTAATTACAGCTAGAAGGGATTAAGGTAGGCGGATGAGTGAGATTAATGATGTAGTAATTGTTGGCTCTGGCCCTGCTGGCTATACCGCTGCCATCTACGCCGCTCGCGCCCAATTAAAGCCAATTATTTATGAAGGCTCAGTTACCGCAGGCGGTGCCTTGATGAATACAACTGAGGTAGAAAACTTTCCAGGATTTGCTGATGGGGTAATGGGACCTGAGTTAATGGAGTCGATGCGCAAGCAGGTTGCTCGCTTTGATGCAAAAATTATTACCGATGATATTGTCTCAATGAAATTAGCTGGTGAGATAAAAGAGTTAACCGATGGCTCAGGAAATACTGTTAGAGCTAAATCAGTTATCTTGGCAATGGGATCGGCTTATAAAGAGATCGGTTTAAAAAATGAGAAGCGCCTCTCTGGCCGAGGTGTCTCTTGGTGTGCCACCTGTGATGGATTTTTCTTTCGCGATCAGGTAATTGCAGTAGTTGGTGGCGGAGATTCGGCGATGGAGGAGGCAACCTTCTTAACTAAATTTGCTAGCAAGGTTGTATTAATTCACCGACGAGACTCATTTAGAGCCTCAAAGATTATGGTTGAACGGGCAGCGGCAAACCCTAAGATTGAATTTTTATTTAACCATGAGGTAATTGATGTATTAGGGGATGAAAAAGTATCTGGCCTTAAATTAAAAAACACTGTAAGTGGGGAAGAATCTATTAAAGATTTCACCGGCTTATTTGTTGCAATTGGCCACCTGCCCCGCAGTGAGTTGGTAGCAGGTCAGGTTGAGTTAAATTCAGAAGGGTATGTGCAGGTTGAGGGCAGGAGTACTAAAACTAAAATTGCTGGGGTCTTTGCCTGTGGGGATCTAGTTGATTACACCTACCGACAGGCGATTACCGCCGCTGGCTCTGGCTGCCAAGCCGCCCTTGATGCGGAGCGGTTTTTAGCTGGTCATTGATTTAACTTTTAAAAGTAGGATAAGAGATATAAGTAAGGGTTAGAAGAGTGAAAAGGAGAAATAGATATGGCAACAACAAAGGTAACTACTGCAGATTTTGAGGCGGTTGTTTTAAAAAGTACTACCCCAGTTTTAGTTGATTTCTGGGCGGAGTGGTGTGGTCCCTGCCGCGCAGTTGGGCCAATCTTAGAGGAGATCTCTAATGAGCATGGGGATAAAATTAAAATTGTTAAATTAAATACCGATGAGGAGGGTGCAATCGCTATGAAGTACGGCATCTCCTCAATTCCAACTATGAATATCTTTGTTAATGGTGAGGTAGTAAAAAGTATTGTTGGGGCTAAACCAAAGCCAGCATTACTAAAGGATCTTGAAAATTATATTAAGTAATATAACCAAATAAGGCTTGTATGAGTGATCAATTAAATTTAGGAGATCGCTCAGATGCGGTTGCCTTAATTTCTAATACCTTAGTTAGATTAGGTTTCATTCAAAATCCTTCAGATTTATTTGATGAAAAATTAACTCAAGGAGTAAAAGCTTTTCAACAAGAGCGTGGGTTGACTGCAACTGGATTGATTAATCAGATTACCCAGCGTGCTTTAGAGGAGGCTAGGTGGCGGTTAGGGGATCGGGTTTTATCTTTAACTACCCCTGAATTAATTCGCGGTGATGATGTTGCCACTTTGCAGGATCGCTTAAATCAAATGGGATTTAACTGCGGCAAAGTTGATGGAGTTTACGGTGGCACAACAGAGTCGGTAGTGAAAGAGTTTCAAAAATCAGTGGGGGTAGTAGTCGATGGCAAGTGTGGCCCGTCAACATTAATTGCGTTGATGCGATTGGTAAAAACCGTTACTGGTGGCGCCCCTAGCCAACTTAGAGAGAGTGCTAAACATTCAGTGCGAAGCCCGGCTCTTGCAAATAAGATAATTGTAATTGACCCAAGTTGGGGTGGGGATTTTACTGGTGAGAGTAATCATGGTGTGGTGGAGGCGGAGGTGGTCTTTGATCTTGCGCAAAGATTAGAGGGAAGATTATTAGCACTTGGGGTAAATGTGGTATTAACAAGAAGTGCTAAAAACTCACCCCTTGAGCGAGAGCGGATTGAGATTGCTAACTCAGTTAATGCAGATTTAGTTATTGCGTTAAAGGTTGATAGCTATGAAAATGAAAAAGCAAATGGGGTTGCTACCTATTACTACGGCCGTGATGCCCAAGGGGTGCACTCAGTTATTGGTGAGCGATTTGCAAATCTGCTGCAACGTGAGATCTGCGCTCGAACCGATCTACTAAATTGTCGCACCCATGGAAAAAGTTGGGATCTGCTGCGTTTAACTACTGCGCCAACTGTGCGGATTGATTTGGGATACCTCTCTAGTCCACAAGATGCCAAACGGCTTGCTGCCCCTTCCTTTCGTGACCAATTAGCTGAGGCGATGATTGTGGCAATCCAGCGACTTTATCTATCAGCTGAAGATGATGCCCGGACTGGAACGCTGCGGGTATCTGATCTAAGAAGAGCGGGATTGCGTAGTTAATTTTCGTTACCGCTTTTTGTATGGCAAACTTAGTTAATGAACTCCAAGCGAGATTTACGGGTGGTTAAAGGTATTACCCCTGACCGCGTGCATCTTGGTGAACCAGAGAATCTGCCAGATCGATTTGCCCGGCGCGCAGTAGGTATGAAGGCAAGTGAGATCCGCTCTCTTTTTGCAGTAGCTAGTCGACCAGAGATTGTCTCCCTCGCCGGTGGAATGCCAAATCTTTCTGCATTGCCAATGGAGATGATGGCCTCAGTTGTGCAGAAATTAATAGTTGAAAATGGTTCTGAGGCGTTGCAGTACGGCAGTGGCCAAGGACATCCCAAACTTCGTGAGCAGATCTGTGATGTGATGGCGCTGGAGGGAATTAAGGCTCACCCAGATGATGTAATTGTGACTACCGGTTCCCAGCAAGCACTTGATTTAATCTCGCGAATTTTTATTGATCCAGGTGATGTGGTTTTAGTTGAGGCCCCTTCCTATGTTGGCGCCCTTGGCACCTTTAAGCAGTATGAGGCACAGGTGGTTCATGTAGAGATGGATCAAGATGGATTAATTCCAACTCAACTGCGCAGTGCGATTAAATCAATTAAGGCAAGTGGGCGAAAGATTAAATTTATTTACCTAATCCCTAATTACCAAAACCCTACCGGTGTCTTATTACCAGCTGATCGTCGTACTGAGATTTTAGAGATTTGTAGAGCTGAAGATATATTTGTAGTTGAAGATAATCCATATGGCTTATTAGGTTTTGAAAAGCCATCTCCTAATGCAATGCGAGCTAGTGATTCTGAGAATGTTATTTACCTAGGAACCTTCTCTAAAACAATTGCGCCAGGCCTTCGAGTTGGCTGGGCATTAGTTCCTCAATCACTTAAAGATAAAATGGTGATCGCATCTGAATCCTCTATTCTCTGCCCATCTAACTTTACCCAATTGGTAATTTCTAGTTATTTAGCTAATCAGCCTTGGCGGGATCAAATTGCTAGCTTTGCTAAGTTGTATAAAGAGCGCAGGGATGCCGCCCTTACCGCCTTAGATAAGTACTTCCCAAAAAACACAACCTGGACAAAGCCTGGTGGTGGTTTTTATATCTGGATAACCCTGCCACCTGAGATTGATACCAACGCGCTAGTGCCTAAGGCGATCGCTGCCAAGGTTGCTTATGTTCCAGGAACCGCTTTTTATGCTGATGGTTTTGGCTCTTGGTCACTTCGTCTCTCTTACTGCCATCCAACGGCTGAGCGAATTACAGAGGGTATTAAGGCTTTAGCTGGGGTAATAAAGAGTGAGATGGAACATCGCCAGATTAATTAACTTTATTTAATTAACTTATTTATCCGCTCTAAATCCTCAACGGTAGCAAACTCAATCACAATCTTTCCTTTTTTCCTGCCTAATTCAACCCGCACCCTGGTATCTAATCGATCTGATAGATCTGCTGAGATCTGAGCTAGCTTTGGCGCAATTAACTTACCTTTTTTAATACCAGTCGTTTTAACTGAAGCTACTCCACTTGCCACAATCTCCTCTACCGCTCTAACTGTTAAGCCTTCGGCGACAATTCGGTTTGCTAGATTTTCAATCTCTTTTTCATCTGTAAGAGATAGAAGTGCCCGGGCATGCCCAGCTGAGATAACTCCGGCGGCAACTCTGCGCTGCACAGCCGGTGGTAAATTAAGTAGGCGCATTGTGTTAGTTATGACTGGGCGAGATTTACTAAGTTTGATAGCTAGCTCATCATGGGTATAGCCAAAATCATTTAATAGTTGCTGATACGCCGCACCCTCCTCTAGTGGATTTAATTGGCTGCGGTGAATATTTTCAACTAATGCCTCACGTAGTAATTGATCATCATTAGTTTGCCTAATAATTACTGGAATTGATTTAAGGCCGGCAAGCTTTGCAGCACGAAATCTGCGCTCACCCATAATTAATTGATACTTACCTGCGCCAAGTGATCTAACAACTGGTGGTTGTAGCAGGCCTACCTCTTTAATTGATAATGCCAGCTCAGTTAATTGATCCTCATCAAATACAGTTCTAGGTTGTTTAGGATTAGCTACAATATTATTAAGATCAATCTCATCTCGATCTGCAACAACAACACCTGTTTGAGTTTTAATATTTGTTGGTATTACCGAGGTTGGAATTAAGGCATCAAGTCCTCTACCTAGGCCACCTTTTCGAATATTCATTTAATTAACTTTTTTCATATTACGCAGTTTCATTTTTTAAATTAATTGCTGCCCCGCCTCGATTAGCAATCTCACGTGCTACACCCATATATGCAATAGCACCCGGGGAGGCTGCGTCATATGTCATAACTGTTTGACCATAAGATGGAGCCTCAGAAACTCTTACCGCTCTTGGAATTGGAATATTAATTAACTCATTTGGAAAATGTTTTTTAACATTCTCAGCAACATCACTTGCTAATCTTGTTCTGCTATCAAACATAGTTAGAACAATTGTGGTTAGTGTTATCTTTGGATTTAATCTCTTCTGTACTTCACTTAATGTTTCAAGAAGTAATGACAAACCCTCTAATGAGTAGTACTCACATTGAATTGGAACTAATACCTCATCAGCTGCTGCTAGTGCATTAATAGTTAGTAGACCAAGACTGGGCGGGCAATCTATAAAAACATAATCAAAACGTTGGCCAGCATTTTGTTTACTGGTTAAAAATGTTTGTAGCGCACTTTGTAATCTAAACTCACGAGCAACCGCTGGTACTAATTGAATCTCTGCACCTGCTAAATCAGAGTTAGCCGCAATTGCTTCCAGGTGCGGAAAGCCGGCAACCTTAAGTACAACCTGGGCCATTGGCACATCATTAATTAATACCTCATAGATCCCAGCGCTATTGGCCCGATCAATACCAAAGGCGGTTGAGGCATTTCCTTGTGGATCTAAATCAATTACTAAAACCTTTAGGCCCCCCATAGATAGGGCGGCGGCTAGATTTACAGCGGTTGTGGTCTTTCCTACCCCGCCTTTTTGATTGGCCACGGTGAAGATCCGGGTTTTAAGGGGGGCGACCATTGGCTCCTTAAGCCGGCGCACCCCAACTACAGTTTTAGCTGCGGTTTCATGTGAAACATCATTTGCGCTCATGAGCGCTAGTTAAGCACCTTTCTTTATCTCAACCACCCTTATCAGCTGCAGGTTGTCCAGCTTTATTTCATGAAGCTGGCTACTACTACTTTTTTTAAGCTTAGTAGCGATAATCTCTGCCGCCGCCGACTCACCTTTTATCGCTAGTAACGACCCACCCTTTGGGATCATATGCCAGCTGATTTGGATTAGCTTTTCTAGTGGCGCGACCGCCCTGGCGGTTACGATCTCAAACTGTTTTTTTACTGTTTCAGCCCTGCCTCTAATTACCTCAATCGGTAGATTTAGCTCAGCTACTACCTCATTTAAAAAATCTACCCGCCTTTGCAGCGGCTCCACCAGTGTTACCTTTAAATCAGGCCTGGCTAGGGCGATCACAACTCCTGGAAGTCCAGCACCAGAGCCAATATCTACTACCCGCACCCCATTTGGAATAAGGGTGGTGATAGGTAGGCAGTTTGCAATATGGCGATCCCAAATTCGCTCCCCCTCTTTGGGGCCGATTAACCCTCGCTCAATTCCCTTACCTTTTAAGATCTGGGCAAAGGCTTGGATCTGATCCTCATTACCTTTGAAAAAGGCTAGTAGATCAGGGGTTGGTTTCACGTGAAACTTAAGCGGGAAGTACTACCACGCAGCGATCTGGGTCCTCACCCTCAGATTCACTGGTTAGGCCGATCTCTTGGATGGTGTCATGGATGACCTTGCGCTCAAAGGCGTTCATTGGCTGAAGCTTGATCGCCTCACCGCTGGATTTAACCTCATCGGCGGTTTGCCGGGCCAACTCAGCTAACTCCTCTTTTTTATCACTTCGGAAGTTATCAATATCTAACATCAATCGGCTTCGCTCACCCAGTGAGGTCTGCACCGCTAGGCGGGTTAGCTCTTGTAGGGAGTCTAAAACCTCACCTCGGGAGCCAACTAAGTGGCTTAATTTTCCGCCAGCAATTGCTAGCGCTGCCCGGTCATTCTCCACATCAATATCAATATCCCCATCAAGGTCGGCGATATCTAGTAGCCCCTCTAGGTAGTCGGCTGCAACATCCCCCTCCTCCTCCAGTTGGGCGATCAAACTCTTCTTTTCAACTACCTGCTCACTCTTTACTTCACTCATTTTTCCTCCAAATTAGGTTTTGTGCTGGTTTGATAGTTTTTGTACTATTTTGTTATGGTTTAACTAACGCCGTCTTTTCTTCTTCTTTGGTTGCTTACGTTGCCCACCGGTTTCAGTTGGGTTTTCAGTAATTGTTGTTCCACCCTCATCATTACTTTTTTCATCAAGTAATCCTTTATCAGCTTTTTTCTTTTGTAACTCTTCATAGGCAGGAGAGCCTGGTGTTGGATTTCGCTTAATTACATAATATTGCTGGCCCCAAGTCCAAAGGTTTGTAGTTGACCAGTAAATTAAAACTCCAATTGGAAAGTTAACTCCAGTTACTGCAAAAATAACTGGGAATAAATAAAGCATAATTTTTTGCTGTTGCAACATCATATTGTTTGAGGAGTCCATCTTTGGCATTCCCTTAACCATCAACTGTCGTTGGGTGGTGAAGGTGGTGGCGGACATAAAGATAATTAATAAAATTGCAATAAGTTTTGTGCCGCTATCAGATGATCCTAAAAATGTGCCTGATAGTGGGGCGCCAAAAAAACTAGCGTTTTGGGCAGATACTAAATACTCACCCTTTAATAAACCATGTGCTCTGTTTTGGCTGATTCCATTTAATACTGTGAAGAGGGCAAAAAATATTGGGGCTTGGGCCAGGATTGGAAAACAGGAGGCGAGTGGATTTGTCTTATGCTCTTTATAGAGCTTCATCATCTCCTCTGATTGTTTTTGCCGATCATCTTTATACTTCTTTTGAATCGCCTTCATATGTGGTTGTAGGGCGGTAAGTGCTCGTTGGGATTTGATCTGTTTAACAAATAGTGGAATTAAAATAATTCTAATTAAAATAACAAGTGAGATAATTCCGATTGACCATTGCAGATCCTCATTGTTGGTAAAACTTAAGAGATCATGGAAGGTGATAATTACCCAGGAAACAGCGGTATATAAGGGGTTTAGGATGCCACTCATTAAATTAACTGCCTCTCTTTAATCTTTAATGCCGCACTCTTTGATGGGTAATCCACCCCACCATTTGAGAAGGGATTACATCTAACTAAGCGCCAGATGCTCATGAAAAATCCTTTAATGCCAAACTCTGATATTGCCAGCTCTGTATAGGTTGAACAGGAGGGGTAGTACTTACAGCGGGGCGTGAAAAAAGGTGAGATTAATTTTTGATAACCTTTAATTGGTAGTAAAAATAGAGCTCTCATGCGTTAGCCTTTTTAGTAATTGTTGCAAGTTTTACAATTACCTTTTCAATAGCTGCCGCCACCTCGGTGGTGTAATCATTTTGTTGTTTTAAGACCCTAACTACCAACATGGTTTTATTTGGTAGAGATGAGAGGTGAGATGCGAAGTTATGGCGAAGTTTTCTGGTGACTAAATGTCTAGTAACAGATCCACCAACTGATCTATTAACGATAAATCCAATTTGTGGTTGGTCCCCATCGCCGGTGGCAGCATAGATAACTAGGTTTTGGCTATTAATTCGCACACCGCTTTTTGTGATGCGGTTAAAATCTGCTCCGGCCCGTAGCCGGTTGGATTTAGGTAACACGGATTAGTGTTTTTGTTAGGCAGAGATTTTGGCTCGGCCTTTAGCGCGACGGGCAGATAAAACACCCCGTCCGCCACGAGTGGCCATGCGGGCACGGAAACCATGTTTTTTAGCCCGTTTGCGAACATTGGGCTGGAAGGTGCGCTTCATAAATATCTCCTAAAAGTTTGGCATAG
>JAEMTE010000038.1 GCA_016462445.1 Candidatus Nanopelagicus sp.
AGAAACTTTGAAGCAGTGCTAGAGGACCCGGGTTCGATTCCCGGCACCTCCACTTATATATGTATTAAAGCTTTGGAATAACTTTTATAACTCTATATATTGCAATGATCCCAGTTGCAATTCCAATTACTCCCATAATTAATGCCCCAATTGAGTTCACATTTATGATCAACATAATCCCAACCACAATAGCTAGTAATGCAATTGCACAAGTAAGAATCTTAATTACTACAAGGGAAAGTAATCGCTTTGGCAAAAAGGTTAGTACTAATGAGATTGGACCACCTAGTACTGTTAGCGAGATAAGAAAAACAGCAAGTATGGCCAGTGATTCCATAGATTAAGGGTATCTCTCCACTGCTTTAAACCATATACCAATATATATAACAAAAGGACTGAGATTTCTCCCAGTCCTTTCACAAGCCCTAATTGCAAATTACTTAAGCATATGGCTCTAATACGCTTAAGGTGAGATTGACTAACTCAATAATAATATAGCAGAAAATCTGATTACTTAATACTATTGAAAATTACTCAGAGTAGTTATTTTAAGTTCTCCACAGATTAAATAAATCTTACATTTCAATCATTCTTATAAATTATATTTGCAACGCACCTCTGTAGCTCAACGGATAGAGCCCGAGATTGACTAACTCGGTGATATGGGTTCGAATCCCATCAGAGGTTGATTGACGGAAAACTCGGAGCCCTAGTCAAGTTCCGAGTTTTTCTAACTTTTTTATCCAGAGCCTTCAGTATTTCCAGCCTCAGCTGCAGTTACATCATGAATCTGATACTTACGAATTGCATTATTAATTGTTCTCTTCCTTACAGAACCATGTTTAGCTAATTGTGAGAGAGCTGCAATCACAATTGACTCTGCATCAACCTTAAAGTGACGGCGAAGTGCTCCTCTGGTGTCAGATAAACCAAAGCCATCTGTTCCTAGTGAGTAGAAAGGCTGTGTTACCCAAGGGGCAATCTGATCTTGAACTGATCTCATAAAATCACTTACTGCTATTACCGGGCCCTTCTGCCCTTTTAATTGCTTAGTAATAAATGCACTCATCTCTTTACCTGGATTTAAAAGATTATGACGGTCAACTGCTAAGCCATCCCGGCGCAGCTCATTCCATGAGGTAACAGAGTAAATAGTGGCAGCAATCTTAAAATCATCATTTAGTAATTTCTGTGCTTTAAGCGCCCAATTTACTGAGACACCTGAGGCAAGGATTGATACCTGCTTGCGGCGGCTTTCAATTGGTTTTTTAAGCAGGTAAATACCTTTTAATAATCCATCAACATCAAGTGCCTCAGGCTCTGCTGGTTGTTGGTATGGCTCGTTATAAACAGTGAGGTAGTAATAGATATTTTCAGAGTTTTCACCATACATTCTTCTTAGGCCATCTTTAACAATATGGCCGATCTCATATCCAAATGCTGGGTCATAACAGATAACCGCTGGGTTTGTTGATGCCAATAGATGAGAGTGGCCATCCTCATGTTGCAAGCCCTCACCATTTAATGTGGTGCGCCCAGCTGTTGCCCCTAATACAAATCCTCTAGTTAATTGATCACTAGCTGCCCAAAAGGAGTCACCAGTTCGCTGGAAACCAAACATGGAGTAGAAGATATAAATTGGAATCATTGGTTCATCATGGGTGGCGTATGAGGTACCAACTGCAGTAAAGGAAGCAACTGAGCCCGCTTCATTAATGCCTTCATGCAAGATCACACCAGTAGTTGATTCTTTGTAAGAGAGCATTAACTCTCGATCAACAGAGGTGTAACTCTGACCATGTGGTGAGTAGATCTTTAAGGTTGGAAATAGTGAATCCATACCAAAGGTGCGCGCCTCATCAGGAATAATTGGCACAAACCGCTTGCCAATCTCTGGATCTTTAAGTAAATCCTTTAATAATCTAACAAATGCCATAGTGGTGGCAACCTCTTGGGCCCCTGAGCCACGTCTTACCGATTCATAACTCTCATCACTTGGTTGGGCAAGTGGTTTTGATTTCGCTCGCCGTGATGGCAAAAAGCCACCTAAATCTGATCTGCGCTGCATTAAATACTTATACTCAGCAGAGTCATTACCTGGGTGGTAGTAAGGCGGAAGCTTTGCATCGATCTGATCATCACCAATTGGAATCTCAAGTCGATCTCTGAAATTAATTAAATCCTCTAAGGTCATCTTCTTCATCTGATGAGTTGAGTTTCTTGCCTCAAAGTGTGAACCTAATGTCCAACCCTTAATAGTCTTTGCCAAAATAACAGTTGGCCTGCCATTGTGATCAGAGGCTGCTTTATATGCGGCATATAACTTCTTGTAATCATGACCACCACGTTTTAGATTCCAAATCTGATCATCACTCCAAGATGAAACCATCGCAGCAGTTCTAGCATCTCTGCCAAAGAAATTCTCTCTAACAAAGGCGCCATTCTCTGATTTGTATGTTTGAAAATCACCATCTGGTGTCTTATTCATTAAATCAACTAGAGCACCCTCTCGATCTGCAGCTAGTAGTGGATCCCACTCTCTGCCCCAAACCACCTTAATAACATTCCAGCCGGCCCCTCCAAATACTGATTCAAGCTCTTGAATAATCTTGCCATTACCTCTTACTGGTCCATCTAATCTTTGCAAATTACAATTGACTACAAAGGTTAAATTATCTAATCCTTCACGGGCAGCTAGTGAAATAGCACTTAGCGTTTCTGGCTCATCAATCTCACCATCTCCTAAAAATGCCCAGACATTTTGATCACTTGTATCTTTAAAGCCACGTGCGTGTAGGTAGCGATTAAATCTTGCTTGATAGATTGAGTTAATTGGACCAATTCCCATTGAAACAGTTGGAAACTCCCAAAACTCTGGCATAAGACGTGGATGTGGATATGAAGATAACCCACCACCTTCATGGGATAACTCTTGCCGGAAACCATCTAATTGTTTGCTGGTTAATCGGTTCTCTAAATACGCCCGGGCGTACATACCAGGGGAGGCATGTCCTTGGAAAAATATTTGATCTCCACCTCCTGCATGTGATTTACCACGGAAGAAGTGATTAAAGCCAACCTCATATAAGGATGCACTGGAGGCGTAAGTTGAGATATGTCCACCAACACCAACACCAGGTCGCTGCGCACGGTGCACCATAATCGCTGCGTTCCATCTCATAAATGCTCGAATGCGTCGTTCTAATGTTTCATCCCCAGGAAAAGATGGTTCAAGAGCTGGTGGAATTGTGTTTATGTAATCAGTTGTGCGAAGGCCTGAGACACCAACATTTTTCTCATTTGCTCGCTGTAGTAGTGAGAGCATTAAGTAGCGAGCTCTAACAGGTCCTGCGTTTTTTAAAACCGCATCAAAGGATTGTTGCCATTCAGCACTCTCAGCCGGATCAATATCAACTAATTGGTCCACCAAGTGGTCTGGGGCCTTAAAGTTTTCACTCACAGCCATATTCTCCCTCCTTAAGGGGTGTTTGGTCATATTTGCTGCCTGATCTGAGGGTGATCTGGCTTATTGGGGATAAAAGTTGCACCTTACGCCAAAGTTGGGTGGACTACTCCTAATGAACTCCGCACAGGGCCCAGCGGCCACCGTTGAACGGCTTGGCATAATTAAAGAACAACTTATCCTTGAGGTTGGCTTTGATGAAAGCGATTGTGATAAACCATTACGCGATAGCATCATTGCAAAATCTGGCACACAATTTTTAGATGCAACTGCGCAAGAGGTAGTGGATGCGGTAATTCTTTGGTGGCGAGATGGTGATGGTGATTTAGTAGATGAGTTAGTAGATGCACTCACTTATTTAACTGAGGATGGTCCAATCTGGTTATTAACCCCAAAGGTGGGCAGACCCGGTTATGTTGAAGCGAGTGATATTCAAGATGCAGCCCCAACCGCCGGCATGTCACAAACCACATCTTTTCCAGCTAGCACTGATTGGAGCGCGACAAGATTAGTAGCAAGACATGCTGGTAGTAATAAAAAGAAATCTAAGTAAGTTCAAACTAATAGAGGAGATAAAGTAAATGGCGCTCGCAATAGGAAATGCTGCCCCTGATTTTGAGTTAGTAAATCAACATGGGGAGAAGATCTCACTATCTTCATATAAGGGTAAGAAGAATGTTGTACTTATCTTTTATCCATTTGCCTTCTCAGGTATCTGCACCGGTGAGCTTTGCGCACTGCGTGATGATCTATCTGCTTTTCAAAATGATAATGTTGAATTAATCGCAATCTCATGTGATCCGATGTATGCAAATAAAATATTTGCCGAGCAAGAAGGTTATAAGTTTCAAGTGCTCTCTGATTTTTGGCCACATGGCGCAATCTCAAAGGCTTATGGCACATTTGAAGAGAGCAGAGGATGCGCCAAGCGTGGCACATTTATCATCGGCAAAGATGGAAATCTAAAGTGGCAAATTGTTAATGGTCTTGGGGATGCGCGAAATATCTCTGAGTACAAAGCAGCACTTTCAGCCTTATAAGAAGAGATAATTGGGAGTAATACTGATCTACTAGTAATATTCCCACTCTCACCGGGTGGTTAGCTCAGTGGTAGAGCGCCTCGTTTACACCGAGGATGTCG
>JAEMTE010000020.1 GCA_016462445.1 Candidatus Nanopelagicus sp.
CCTAGTTGATCACCCTCATAGGTGAACCAGGCGCCAGATTTCTTAACGATTCCGACCTCCACACCCATATCAATTAAGGATCCCTCACGGCTAATTCCAACACCGTAGATGATGTCAAACTCTGCTTGCTTAAATGGTGGCGCAACCTTGTTCTTAACAATCTTCACGCGGGTTCTATTACCAACCGCATCTTGGCCATCTTTTAAGGTTTCAATTCTGCGCACATCTAAACGAACTGAGGCGTAGAACTTAAGTGCTTTACCACCAGTTGTAGTCTCAGGTGAGCCAAAGAAAACACCAATCTTATCGCGCAACTGATTGATAAAGATTGCAGTGGTATTTGATTGATGCAGTGCGCCAGTCATTTTGCGAAGTGCTTGTGACATAAGGCGGGCTTGTAGACCCATATGTGAGTCACCCATCTCGCCTTCAATTTCAGCTCTTGGCACTAATGCGGCAACTGAGTCAACAACTACAATATCAATTGCACCTGATCTAACTAACATATCCATGATCTCAAGTGCTTGCTCACCAGTATCTGGTTGCGAAACTAGTAGCGCATCAATATCAACGCCAAGCTTCTTTGCATACTCTGGATCTAATGCATGTTCAGCATCGATAAATGCAGCAATACCACCAGCTTTTTGAGCATTTGCAATTGCATGTAATGCAACAGTGGTTTTACCTGATGATTCTGGGCCATAGATCTCAACAACACGGCCACGTGGCAGGCCACCAACGCCGAGTGCGATATCTAATGCAACTGAGCCAGTTGGAATTACCTCCATAGCAACAGCTTTGCGATCTCCCATCTTCATAACCGCTCCTTTACCGAACTGACGCTCGATTTGGGCAAGGGCGGTATCTAGGGATTTAGAACGATCACTAGATCGTTTATCTTCTTTCTTATCATCTTGTGGTTCTCTATTTGCAGAGGCCATTAAGATTTTTCCTTTCTTCTCCTTGACCAGCTCTAGGTTTTTCAACTCCTATAAGCGAGGTCATATTGTTCGGTCCAGAAGGTACGGAATATCACTGACGGCTGGCACGAGGTACCAGCGGAACTGTGGAACCGCTCTGGTTGGGCAGGATAAGTGTATCGAACAACTGTTCGAAAGCCGGTACTGGGCGTAGGACACGCCATACTGCCGGTTAAAAAGGGGTAAATCTAAAAAAAATTATTCACTTACTCGGAGAAATCCCCACCCCGGCCAGTGAGCTTTCCTTTTGGCTTCTTGGGGTGGTCATAACGGTAAACCAAAGCCCCTAGCAAAATTGCTAGGGGTAGCAACAAAAGCAGAAGATTTTTCATCTACCTACTCTTACATACCAAAGATTGCCCAATAGGTCAGGGCAAATATTCCTAGATCTAATGCCACAATCGCTGCTGCGGTCAACTTTAAAAAGGATTTAGATTGCGCAATCCGATTTGCTAGCGCACCACTCTTGCCCACCTTAGCAAGATCATCACATAACATCTCTGCCTCACGGATTACCGCATATTGGGTAATTGTGGCAAGGATGCCAGTTGCTGCTACCACGCCAAGTGCTAAATATTTAGTGCCATCTGTTGCAGCATCAAACTTGCCAAATGCAGCAACTACAAAGGTGGCTATTAGCACAAGTGCTGGGGCCATCTGCGCGTTGGTGATCTGCGAGCGCTTATCATTCCAAAGTTTAACTAATTCATTCTCATTCATAATTACTCCCTTTTCATTAAACTAGCGTGCCCTTATCCTACCTTGATCAATTGCCCATAAATCAAGCCGACTAGCCAGATAGGCCTTTGATTCAAATCACCCTCACCGATAACGCTGCGGCATCTCAGGGTTATGGCGAATAACCCCCTGCCAGATCTCATTCGGCTCCATCCCAATCTCAATTGCGCCATTAACACTAATCCCACCTAGCTCGCTATGGATGATATCTCTGGCATAGGTATCTGGATCTGGAAAGTAATCAGCGAGGCGAGCACGCAGCTCTGAGATTCTCAATTTATTAAATAAAGAGAGCATTAGCCAATCGTTTTGATTGGGCTAGCGACTCCTCTTTAGTTATAGGTGAGCCAATCTGGCCAATTAGCCAGCGCAAGATCAAACCACAAATAGCGGTATCTGCTCCAAATACCTTAGCTACTCCCTGATGAGCTAAGACCCAGGTGGGGTGGGTTGAGATGGTTACTAACTTTGCAATATCGTTTGGATCAGTTTCAACTAATCTGCGCAGCGCCTCATCTTGAGAGATTGATGTCGATAAAAGATAGAGTCCTTCCTGCCTTGAATTAGCAGAGAGTGCCAGAGTAATTAACCTAGCTACCTCCGACTCAACTAACTGCTCAATCATCTCTGCCTTATCGGCAAATTGATTATAAATAGTCGCCTTTGAAACCTGAGCGCGCAGTGCGATATCTGCAATATTTGATTGGTAATTTCCAACCTGGGCAATTACCGCTTTTGCACCAGCAAAGATTGCAGCTCGAGATTTATTACTTGTGGCATTTTGGCGGGCGTAATTTGCAAGCGCCGGCTGAGCAGACAACTTAAGCGGCGGTTTCTACCACTTGCAAAGTCGAGATTGTTAATACTGGGGATTCGTGGCTTTTAACCACAGTTGCAACATCAACTAAGATTGTGGAGAGAGATAGATCAAGAGCTGAACAAATTGCATTTAATAACTCACTTGATGCCTCTTTATGTCCGCGCTCTACCTCAGAGAGATAACCGAGTGAGACTCGAGCACACTTTGCAACATCTCTTAAAGTGCGGCCCTGCTCAATACGAGTAGCACGCAAGGTGCTACCAATGTGGGTACGTAAAAGGATCACGGCTTAAGAATACGCTCTATGGCAGCTAATGCGCTTGCTATTGTGGCGTGGCGAATAGATTCTCGATCACCAGTGAGGAAAAGAGCGATACTTATTCGCTCTTTTTTACTAGCAAGGCCAATCCAGGCAGTTCCTGCCTTTTGGCCGTATGCCGAACCTGGACCTGCCACTCCTGTGGTTGCAATTGCATAATCGGTTTTGAATTTAAGAAGCGCCCCATCTGCCATCTGTCGAACAATCTCCTCAGATACTGGGCCATACTTTTTTAAATCAGATTTACTTACCCCCAACTCACTCACCTTAATCTGATCACTATATGCAACAACTCCACCCACAAATACCTCGGATGCACCGGCAATATCAGTTAATGCAGCAGCTAAGCCGCCACCAGTTATAGATTCGGCCACGCTAATGCTCTTTTTGGCTTTGACCAAAGCCTTAATAACTGATTTAGCAATAATTAAATTACTCATTTTTTAAGTACCTTTCTAAAGTAATCAAAGCCGGTAGTAATTGTTAAGAGTATTGCAGCTGCCATAAAGATATCTCGCGGCAGGTGCAAAAAGGTGGGTAATGGCAGGATATAAAAACCGACTCCAAAGTTTTGTAAGAAGGTTTTTAGCTTTGCCCCCTTACTAGCAGCAATCACTCCTTGCTTAATTACTGCAAAGCGCAGAATCGTTACCGCAATCTCTCGAATTAAAAATATCGCAGTTATCCACCAGGATAGAAGTCCTATCATTGAGGTGCCAATAGCTGCAGTTGCCAGCATCGCCTTATCGGCAATTGGATCTAATAACTTACCAAACTCAGTAATCTGATTGCGAGATCTGGCTAACTTGCCATCTAATACATCACTTAAACCGACAATAAAGAAAAGTATAAAAGCGATTATCCGCCAATTATTATCATTACCGCCATTTTTAAAGAGAGCGTATGCGCAAAATGGTAGAGCGATAATGCGAAAGATAGTTAATGAGTTTGGCAGATTTGGCCTACTTATTTTTTTCATATTACCTGCGCAATTAAATCAACACCTGCCACATCACTTACCACCGCATCAACATACTCGCCCACCCGGTACTTATTTCGAGATTTAATAAATGTTGAGCCATCCACATCTGGTCCTTGATGCTCTGCTCGCCCCTCCTGCTCTGCTTCATCCTCAATTAAAACTGATATTTTCTCACCAATTCTAGATTCAGCGCGTTGGGTAATTAACTCATCAACTAATGTGGAGAGCTCATTTACTCGCTCGGTAATTAACTCTGGCGCCACCTTATTACTTAAACTCTTACCCTCAGTTTTATCCTCATCTGAGTAGCCAAAGATGCCAATTGCATCTAACTGAGCCTGGCTTAAAAATTCAATCAAATCCATAAACTGCCCATCAGTTTCACCTGGAAAGCCAACTATAAAGTTTGATCTAATTCCTGATTGCGGATTAAGCGCTCTAATCTGGGTAATTAGATGCAAGAACTTCTCGCCATCTCCAAATCTGCGCATGCTGCGTAGCAGATCACCATTTGCATGTTGGAATGAGAGATCAAAGTATGGAACCACCTTATCCACCGAAACCATCGCCTGCAGCAACGAAGGACGTACCTCAGCTGGTTGCAGATAAGAAAGTCTTATCCGTTTAATGCCATCAATCTTAGAAAGATCTGGCAAAAGCTTCTCCATTAACTTTAAATCCCCAAAATCTTTGCCATATGAGGTGGTGTTCTCACTGACCAGATAGAGCTCACTTACCCCACTATCGGCTAACCACTTTGCCTCATCAATAATCTCAGTTGGCCGGCGTGAGATAAATGAGCCACGAAAGTATGGAATTGCGCAGAAGGAGCATCTACGATCACAGCCGCTAGCAATCTTAAGTGGAGCGATCGGGGCATTATCTAGCCGTTTGCGAAGCACGGTGCCAATGGGTGAAATATCTTTACCCTTATCAAAGTCGCGCTTAACTGCCCGCTCACTAGGTGCAATTGGCAGCAATGCCCGGCGATCCTTTGGTGTGTGAGCGGTGATCTTTCCGCCATCAATAATGGTTGAAAGTCTGGTTGAAATATCTTGATAATCATCAAAGCCTAAGATTGCATCCGCCTCAGGCAAGGCAGTTGCCAACTCATTTCCATACCGCTCTGCCATGCAACCAACTGCAACTACTGCTTTAGTTATGCCATTACCCTTTAGTGAGTGAGCCTGCAAGAGTGCATCTACTGAATCTTTTTTAGCACTTTCGATAAAGCCGCAGGTATTAATTACAGCTATCTCAGCCTTAGCTGGATCTGCTATCAAAATCCAACCATCGGCGGCTAATCTGGCAGCTAACTCCTCTGAGTCGGTCTCATTTCGGGCGCACCCTAAAGTCACCAACGCAACGGTGCGATGTGGTGATTTAGTTTTAATTTCAGTAGCCACTATGCGCTAAGGATAGCGGGTAAAAATTTAATTAATTCTTATTGCCCTTAAAGCAGTTTATTTGCATCAAAATCTAGGCGAACAACCTGCCCATCACTACCTGCAACACCTAAATCCTTACCATTAACTTTTATGCTAACTGCGCCAGCATTGCCAATCACCGCCTTTAATACCTGTGGATCACTAAAGCTTTGGATCTGACCAGCCATAATCTGACCATCAAAGACTTGCTCGCCATTAGCATTTGTTAAGCCAACCCAGCTACGGCCACTGACACCAGTTAATACCAAGTTAACCCCAGCTGGCACAGTAACTGTTGTGGTCTTTGCTTCTACTGCTGGTGCTTTAACTGCTACTGGTTTGGGTGCAACTACCGTATTTGTTACCGAAACATTATTAATTGCAATCTGTGCTACAAAACCAATACTTAGTATTGAGATTGATGCGGTGGCGAGTGTTGAGAACTTAATTCGCACTCTCTCTCTTGGTACCTCTAAAACATTATTTTCAGCCAGTTGTTGCATCATTGTTCGTTTATCTAAATTTTGTCCAGCCTCCATCTCTTTCACTAAAAGGTCGGCATCTATAATTACAGCTTTGCCAGTCTTAGCATTTAACACTCTAGCTATTGTGCGGATGTGACCGCGGGCGTATGCAATACCGCCAGATAAATTAACTGAATTAGATTCTAGATCTTTAATAACTGAGGTTCTAATACTTGTAAGGGATGAAATCTGTTCTACAGATAATCCAGCAGCATCACGGGCTTGCTGTAGAGAGGATATTTCACTCATCTGTTTACCTGTCTTGATTGGGGAGACTAATAGTAAAACACTTTAACAATTTAGACAATAATTTTTAAAATAGATTGAGCAGAAAAGGCAATGATGGGGCACCCCCCCACTAAAGTTGAATTTGGCTAATTACTGCCTCGAATAGACTCCAAGACATCTGGCATTTGCTCAGCGTTAATCAAAACCACCCTAGCCTTTGACCCCTCGGTGGGACCGACAATTCCCCGGCTCTCCATTAGATCCATTAATCTGCCAGCTTTTGCAAAACCAACTCGAAGTTTGCGTTGCAACATTGAGGTTGAACCAAATTGAGTTGACACAACTAATTGCACTGCTTGTAGTAATAAATCAAGATCATCACCGACATCATCACTTACTAAATTAGATTTTACTGGTGCATTTAAATCAATTCGATAAACCGGTTGTAATTGTCCTTTAACATGATTTACTACCGCCTCAATCTCCCGCTCTGAAACATATGCTCCTTGAATACGGACCGCTTTACTTGCACCCATTGGCAGGAATAGGCCATCGCCTTGCCCAACTAATTTCTCAGCACCTGGGGTATCTAAAATAACTCTTGAATCAGCCAAACTGCTGGTGGCAAAAGATAATCTAGATGGCACATTTGCCTTAATTAACCCAGTAACAATGTCAACACTTGGGCGCTGTGTTGCAAGTACTAGGTGAATACCAGCAGCTCTAGCTAGTTGAGTTATTCGAACAATAGATTCTTCAACCTCACGTGCTGCCACCATCATTAAATCTGCTAACTCATCAACTATTACTAATAAATATGGATACGGCTCAAGAGTTCGCTCACTGCCAGCAGGTGGTGTCACCTTGCCAGCTTTTACCGCCTTATTAAAGTCATCAATATGTCTAAAGCCAAAGACTGCCAGATCGTCATAACGCATCTCCATCTCTCGCACTACCCACGCAAGGACATCTGCTGCTTTTTTTGGATTGGTAATAATTGGCGCAATTAAATGTGGGACACCCTCATAATTTGTTAACTCAACTCGCTTAGGATCAATCATTACCAAGCGAACCTCATCTGGAGTTGCCCTCATTAAGATTGAGACAACTAATGAGTTAATCATTGAGGATTTACCAGCGCCGGTAGCACCTGCTACAAGTAGGTGTGGCATCTTGGCTAAGTTGGCACAAAGAAATAATCCCTCAACATCTTTACCTAAGGCAATCAACATTGGATGGGTATCATTTCCAGATACTGGTGAGCGCAGCACATCACCTAATGCCACAATCTCTCGATCAGTATTTGGTATCTCAATACCAACCGCTGACTTACCTGGGATTGGCGAGAGAATTCTGATATCACCACTGGCAACGGCGTAGGCAATATTTTTAGAGAGCGCAGCAATCGCCTCTACCTTCACGCCATTACCTAACTCAACCTCATACCTTGTGACAGTTGGCCCGCGCATAAAGCCTGTTACCTGTGCATCAACATCAAATTGTTCAAATACCTGCTTAAGGGCAGCAACTACCGTCTCATTAACCTTTGATTTTCCCTTTGCAGCAGGTCCTGATCTAAGTAGATCCATTGGTGGCAATTCATACTTACTATCTGAAGATAGGAGTAATTGCTGAGGGCGGGCGCTCTCAGATTTCACCGGCTTACTCATCCTAGGTAATGGCTGAGTTACTGAATCAAAATCATCTAACTCAACCTCATAATCTAATTGCTGTGGTTCAAACTCCTGCACTAAATCTTTAACTAATGGAGTTTCAAATGGTGGGTTCTCACTTATTTCAAAATCCTCATCCACTAATCGCTCAGCTCGGCGCGCTTTAACATTGCTAATACCAGCTCTACCAAACTTAAATACCTTACCGATTTGGGAAAATACCTTTGAGAATGGAGTTTTAGTGGTAACTAATAAGCCAAAAATAAGAAAGATAATCAGAATTGGCGTTGCCAATACTTCGGTAACTAATGCAATCAATGAGGATGAGACCCCGTAACCGATCCAACCACCACCTTGGCGGATTGCAGTTGCACCAGTGCCAACTGAGCCATTAATAATATGAGTAAGTGAGGTAGTGCTAATTAGCAACATTAATGTGCCAATTGTTATTCGCCCAGTAGCCCCAGCCTCATCAGGTGCTCTAAATAATCGATAGGCAAAGTAGATAAAGATAAATGGAATTAAATAAGCAAGTCGGCCAACTGCGCCAAGTAAGAATGAGTAGGTAGCTCTACTTAGTAAGTTTTCAAACCGAAACCAAATTCCAGCAGTAGATATTAATGCCAAAATAAATAAAAAAAATGCAATTCCATCTCGCTGGTGTGCTGGGTCTAACTCCCTAGATGATCGAAAAACAAAACGAGTTGCACTCCCTAAGGTTTTTGCCAGAAATCGCCATATCCAACCAATTGATAAAAGAATTGCCGTTAGAAAACGGGATCTTTTTGCGGTATTTTTTTTCTTTGCCATAAGAAGACAAGCCTAAAGAATAAGTTAATTACTTGGTGATATCGGCGCGCACTTTGCCTTAAAACTTAAGTAAAAAGGTGTAACTAAACCTCAACTACTAATGGAATGATCATCGGTTTGCGACGATGCTCCTCCCCAACCCAGCTGCCGATTGTGCGACGAACAACTTGGGATAGTTGGTGTGTGCCATTAAAACCTCCAGCAACTGCTTTGCTAAGTGCTTTTTCAATATCACCTTTAACATCATCAAATAAAGTTTTGTCTTCAGTAAATCCTCTAGCATGAATATCAGGTCCGGCTACTATCTTTCCGCTTTGTGAATCAATAACCACAACTACTGAGATAAAACCTTCATCACCTAAAATTCTTCGATCCTTAAGTGAGCTCTCAGTTATCTCGCCAACACTTTGACCATCTACATAAACATAGCCACAAGGAATAGAGCCGGAGATATCAGCGTGCCCATCTGCCACATCAATGGTAATTCCATTCTCAGCGATTACTACATTGTGTTCGGCAACCCCTGATTGCATCGCTAAATCAGCATTTGCCCTCATATGTCGCCATTCACCGTGTACTGGCAAAACATTTTTTGGTTTTACTATCTGGTAACAATGTAATAACTCACCAGCGGAGGCGTGTCCAGAAACATGCACCATCGCATTACCTTTATGTACAACATGAGCGCCAAATCTTGTTAGCTCATTAATTACTCGGTATACCGATTTTTCATTTCCTGGGATCAATGATGATGCTAAAACTACAGTGTCACCCTTACCCACTTGAATCTCATGATCACCATTTGCAATTCGAGAAAGGGCTGCCAGTGGCTCTCCTTGAGAGCCGGTGCAGATTAAAACAATCTTGTCGCCATAACTATCAATATCTTTGTAATCTACAACCAAACCATTTGGTACCTTTAAATATCCAAGATCTTGAGCTAACTTCATATTTCTAATCATTGATCTTCCAACATATGCAACCTTTCGGTTTGCTTCATTGGCAGCGGTTAATACTTGTTGAATTCGGTGCACATGAGAGGCAAATGAGGTGACAACTACTCGGCGGGGAGTTTTAGCAATCGCCTCTTTAAGGGCTGGATAAATATCTTTCTCTGCCACCGTTAACCCTGGTACATCAGCATTAGTAGAGTCAACTAAAAATAGATCAACCCCCTCTTTTCCTAATCTTTCAAAGGTCTCTAGATCAGTGACCTTTCCATCTAATGGCATCTTGTCCATCTTAAAATCTCCAGTGTGTAAAATAACTCCGGCTGGTGTTTTAATAGCAACTGCAAGTGAATCTGGAATTGAGTGATTAACTGTTACAAACTCAAGTGTGAATGGGCCAACCTTTTCTATTTGACCAGCCTTAACCTGAGTCATTGGCGCAGTAATTCTGCGTTCTTTTAATTTTGGCGCTACAAATGCCAGGGTCAATTGAGATCCAATAATTCGAATATCACTTCGTTCGCGAAGAAGGTAAGGAACTGCGCCAATATGATCCTCATGTCCATGAGTTAAAAAGATCGCCTCAATATCATCCATACGATCTCTTAAATATGAGAAATCTGGCAGGATTAAATCAATACCTGGCTGATCATCACCTGGAAATAAAACACCACAATCAACAATTAATAATCTGCCCTCATACTCAAAGACGGTCATATTCCGACCAATCTCACCTAGGCCACCGAGTGCGACAATGCGCAGAGTTTTTTTAGCTAACTTAGCAGGGTATGGCAGGCCAGGATGGGGATGATTCATCTATTTATTTTAATTTAACGCCGCCTGCTTGTAGATCAACCTTTAATTGCGCAATCTGCGCATCAGTTGCATCAACAAGTGGCAATCTAGTAAATCCACCAGGTAGGCCCATTAAATTTAATGCTGCCTTAGTAAGAATCGCACCTTGTGTGCGAAATGTTCCAGTAAATACCGGTAATAATTTTTGATGAATCTCCAGCGCTTTATTTGAATCTCCAGAAAACCATGCATCTAACATCGCCTTAAGATCAGCGCCAACTGTATGTCCGCAGACTGAAACAAAACCAACTGCGCCAACAGAAAGCAAGGGCAGATTTAAAATATCATCACCTGAATAAACTGGGATTGCACACCTTTTAATTACCCATGAAGTAGCGGCTGGGTTTCCTTTGGCATCCTTAAGGGCGGCAATATTTTTATGCTCAGCTAATTTAACAATCGTATCTGACTCAATCTCAACTCCAGTTCTGCCTGGAATGTCATAGATCATTACTGGTAGATCGGTTGCATCTGCCATTGCTTTGAAGTGGGCTTGAATTCCTGCTTGTGGTGGTTTGTTGTAGTAAGGAGAGACAACTAATAAACCATCAGCTCCAGCTTTTGCAGCACGTTGTGCTTGCTCAACTGAGTGTGAGGTTTCATTATTACCAGCTCCTGCCACAATTTTTATCTTATCGCCAACAACTTTTCTAACCGCTTTAACAATTTGATCCTTCTCATCATCAGAGGTAGTTGGTGCCTCACCAGTTGTGCCATTTACAGCAATTCCATCATGACCGGTTGCAACCAGGTGGGCGGCAATCTTCTCTACCCCTGCCCAATCAATCTCACCTGATTTAGTGAAAGGTGTGACCATGGCGGTAAGTAATCGACCAAATGGTGGGGTGATTTGCATGGCTTAAGGCTACCTCTTATTTATGGCGCTATGCGGCCAGATTTTTCAAATGCTCCGTAGGTAATCGGCATTAATTTGGCAAACTCGGCTTCCATCTTCTCTGCCACCATCTCGATCTCTCGTTGCGGGTAGGAGGGAAAGTGTGAACCTTCACGTGCTGTTCTAAGTGATAAAAAGTTCATTAATGCCCGAGCATTCATAGTTACATACATTGATGAGTACAAGGTAACTGGCAATACCGCCCGAGCAACCTCACGCGCTACCCCAGCCGCTAACATCTTTTGATAATTATCATATGCCAAGATACAAGTTTCTTTAATTGCCGATACCGTAATTTCATACTGCTCAACTGTGCCATCAACAAATGTATATGAACCAGCTTTACCAATCTGCACTAACTTACGCGCCTTGCTTGGCACATAAAAAACTGGTTTTAATTCTCGGTAGCGCCCACTCTCCTCGTTATAAGAAGCAA
Organism: Candidatus Nanopelagicus sp.; assembly: GCA_016462445.1. Classification (GTDB taxonomy): domain Bacteria; phylum Actinomycetota; class Actinomycetes; order Nanopelagicales; family Nanopelagicaceae; genus Nanopelagicus. Next base: position 11,638 of record JAEMTE010000020.1, read on the forward strand.
TTCGGTGGCGCATAAACTCTCTAAAAACAAAAATAGGAGCGGAAATAAAAAAAGTCATTGAGGTATGTTCAAATGGTGAGCCATGACGCTCTCTAGCTAAATAATTAATAAGTCCCTCTGATTTAGAGGCATCAGCTCCAACATCCTCAAGTGATTTATCTCCAGCGGTAGAAACCCGAGCCGCCCAAACAACATCGGCATCACTGGCACTGGATTTAACCAACTCCACCGACACATCATCGCGAAAAATGATCTCATCACTCATGTCCGCGACCCTATCTTTGGTGATTGGTGATTGGCTGGATTAAGGTGTCGGCGTGTCAATTAATCCTAAGACAAGTGCAGTAGATCGCACCGCTCTCAGCGTCGCCTTCACTGTCGGCCTCTATGGCGCAGCCTTTGGCGCAGCTGGAGTAACCGCTGACTTCTCTGTCCTGCAAACCTGTCTTCTATCACTCCTACTTTTCTCCGGTGCATCACAATTTGCTGTTGTTGGAATTATGGGCGCAGGTGGGGCGGCGATAAGTGCAATTGCAACTGCCACCTTACTTGGATTTCGTAATGCGTTATATGGAGTGCAGATGGCGCCAATTTTAAAAGTTACTGGAATTAAAAGAATTCTCGCTGCCCAAATTACAATTGATGAGTCAACCGCTGTTTCTACCCTGCAAGATAATGATGTAGATAGAAAACGAGGCTTCTATCTAACCGGTATTGGTGTTTATATATTTTGGAACTTTTTTACATTTCTTGGTGCACTCGGCGCAAGTAAGATAGGCAACCCTTCAGTTTGGGGATTAGATGCAGCAGTTCCAGCAGCATTTTGTGGTTTAGTTTGGCCACGTCTTAAAAATAAGCGACAATTTATAATCTCAGGATCTGCAATTGGTTTAGCACTTTTACTAACCCCCATTGCACCAGCTGGTGTCCCAATTATTACTACCGTCTTACTTGCAGTTATTTTCGGGTGGAAAAAATGAGTCCAATCTGGATTGCGGTAATCGGTGCAAGTGTTACCGCATTTTTAAATAAATATATCGGTCATAGTGTTCCAGAGAAATGGCTTGATCGACCAAAAGTTAAGCAGATAAATACCCTAGTTCCCATTGTTTTACTTAGTGCATTGGTAGGGGTGCAGACATTTGCTGATAAGAAAGAGTTAGTAGTAGATCAACGATTAGCTGGTGTTGGTGCGGCACTACTTGCCCTTAAGTTTAAAGCGCCATTTCCAGTTGTAGTTATTTCAGCAGCAATTACCTCTGCTGTTGTCTATCAGATATTTTAAAGAACTTTTAACTCTTCTAACTTTGCTTTAAGAGCAATATCTGATGGCTCAGTTAAATGCGTTCCATCTGAGAAAATAATTACTGGAATTGAACGCATTCCACCATTAATCTCAATTACCTTATCACTGGCTGCCGGATCAGTTTCGATATCAATATAATTGTATTTAATGTTATTGGTATCTAGAAATCTCTTAGAACGACGACAATCACCGCACCATTCAGCACCATACATAGTTATATCACTCATTACATTCCCTCCATATAATTCTCAAGACCAATAGTTAGCCCTGGATACTTTGCCACATTTCTAATGCCAATTAAAACTCCTGGCATAAAGCCTGCCCGATCAATTGAATCATGTCTAATTGTTAAAGTCTCGCCCGCATCCCCGAAGATCACCTCTTGATGAGCAACATAACCATGTGATCTAACTGAGTGAATTGGAACATCCCCAACCTTTGCGCCACGTGCCCCAGGGAGTGAACTCTTGGTGGCATCTGGCATCACACCTTTTTTACTTGCCTTTCTTGCATCAGTAATCATCTCAGCTGTTCTAGTAGCAGTCCCAGATGGAGCATCCACCTTATTGGCATGATGTAACTCAATTATTTCAGCACTTTCAAAATACTTTGCTGCAGTTTGGGAAAATTGCATCATTAAAACTGCGCCAAGTCCAAAGTTAGGAGCAATAAGTGCGCCAACTTTTGGCTGCTTACTTAGCAAATCTTTTAATTGCGATAGTTTTTTCTCATCAAAACCAGTAGTTCCAACTACAAGATGAATTCCATTACTTATGGCAAACTCAAGATTTTTCATTACTGAATCAGGATGAGTGAAATCAACTACTATCTCAGTGCCAGTTTGGGTTAACTTATCGAGTGAATCACCAAGATCTAATGCCGCACTTAGAGTTAAATCACTTGCTGCATTAATTGCTGCAACAGCTTCTGTGCCCATTCTTCCTTTGGCACCTAGTACTGCGACCTTCATGAGATTAACCTTTCAAATTTACTACTTGACCTAAATGGTCCCACTACCGCAAGGGTAGGAGATGTCGGCAGGATTTGGCGGGCAATTTCCTTAATTTGCTCATGTGTTACATTAGAAATCTCGCGCAAAATTTCATCAAAGCTTAGAACCTGGCCGTAAACCAACTCACTTTTGCCAATTCTGGTCATTCTAGAACCAGTGTCCTCTTGGCTTAATACCAGTGATCCAGAAACTGCTCCCTTTGCCCGATTAATCTCCTCCGCCGTTAAACCATTCTCTGCCACATCATGCAATATTGATTGGATAATTTTAATTGATTCTTCTGCCTTATCTGGCTTACAGCCAACATAAAAAGATAAAACTCCACTACCGGCAAATTGCTGACCATATGCATAGGTTGAATAGGCAAGGCCGCGCTTTTCTCTAATCTCTTGAAACAATCTTGAAGACATTCCGCCACCTAAAGCTGAAGACAAAATGCTCAATGCAAATCTGCGCTTATCATCCCTAGCAACACCTGGTACACCATAAACAATATGTGCCTGTTCAGTTTTGCGATCAAGCAGCGTAACCTTACCTTTACCTGGTACTTTAATTTTTGGTGAACTTCGCACCTGATAATCTTTCTTAGATTGATCTAAAAAGCCATCTTTAGATAATGCATCTTCAACCAATTCAACTACTTTTTTATGCTTAATATTTCCAGCAACTGAAACAACTAAATCCTCTGGTTTATATCTATTTTGATAGTAATTAAATACGGTACTTCGCTCCATACCTTTTATTGACTCAACTGTTCCTAAAATTGGCCGTCCTAATGGTGCATCTCCGTAGTACCTCTCTAAAAAAAGATCATGGATTAAATCACTTGGATCATCATCACGCATTGCAATCTCTTCCAATACAACCTTGCGCTCAGCATCGACATCATCTGGCTTAACAACTGATGAGGTAATCAAATCACTTATTACATCAACTGCAAGGGGTAGATCTTTATCAATTACCCGCGCATAAAAACAGGTGTACTCCTTGGAGGTAAAGGCATTTGTTTCCCCACCGACTGCTTCAATTGCGGAGGAGATTTCAAGGGATGATCTTCGCTTTGTTCCTTTAAATAATAAGTGCTCTAGAAAGTGTGAAGCTCCCGCAGTTGAAACTGTCTCATCGCGGGAGCCAACATTGACCCAAATACCAAAAGCTGCAGAGCGAACAGATCTTTCCTCTTCAGTGACTATTCGTAAGCCACTAGGTAAGACCGTTCTAGCCAAATTACTCGCTCTTTGCTTCTTCTGGAAGATTTGCTGGAACTAATGAGTATTTACCCTTTGGATCAACCTCATTGATTACAACCTCAATCTTCTCGCCAACCTTCATAACCTCTTCAAGGTTTTCAATACGCTTGCCACCATGCATCTTGCGAATTTGCGAGATATGTAGCAAACCATCTTTACCTGGAGCTAAGTTAATAAAAGCACCAAAGGCAGCAAGTTTTACAACTGCGCCATTGAATTTATCCCCAACTGATAGTTGTACTGGATTTGCAATCGCATTAATTTGCGCCTTTGCAGCCTCAGCAGCAGATCCTTCAGTTGCGCCAATATAGATAGTTCCATCATCTTCGATAGTGATATCTGCACCGGTCTCATCTTGAATCTGATTAATCATCTTGCCCTTAGGCCCGATAACTGCACCAATCATGTCAACTGGCACCTTGATCGAAATAATTCTAGGAGCAAGTAATGACATCTCATCAGGGGATGAGATTGCTTGGTTCATAACATCAAGGATGGCAAGACGAGCTTCCTTTGCTTGCAGCAATGCTGCTGAAAGAACGGAGGCTGGAATTCCATCAAGTTTTGTATCTAATTGAAGAGCGGTAACAAACTCTTTTGTACCAGCAACTTTAAAGTCCATATCTCCAAATGCATCCTCTGCACCCAAGATATCGGTAAGTGCTACATACTCAGTTTTGCCATCTACCTCATCAGAGATAAGTCCCATCGCAATACCAGCAACAGATGCCTTAAGTGGCACACCTGCATTTAGTAATGACATAGTTGAAGCACAAACAGATCCCATGGATGTTGATCCATTTGAACCAAGTGCCTCTGAAACCTGACGAATTGCATATGGAAACTCTTCGCGAGTTGGAAGTACCGGAAGCAATGCACGTTCTGCTAGTGCGCCATGTCCAATTTCTCGTCGCTTAGGTGAGCCAACTCTTCCAGTTTCGCCAACAGAGTACGGCGGGAAGTTGTAGTTATGCATATAACGCTTGTGATCTTCCGGTGAAAGAGTATCTAGCTGTTGCTCCATCTTAAGCATATTTAAAGTTGTAATACCCAAAATTTGAGTCTCACCTCTTTCAAATATTGCAGAGCCGTGAACACGAGGAATTACCTCAACCTCAGCAGTTAATGCGCGAATATCTCGAAGACCGCGACCATCAATACGGATCTTCTCCCGTAATACTCGCTGGCGTACTAATTTCTTAGTAACTGAGCGAAGTGCGCCAGAGATCTCTTTAGCACGCTCTGGAAAATCAACTGTGATCTTCTCAGAAACTGCCTTATTAATCTCATCAAGCTTTGTCTCACGCTCTTGCTTACCAGCAATTGTTAACGCCTTTGTTAGATCATCTTTAGCAGCCTTTTCAACAACTGCATAAATATCATCTTGGTAATCAAGGAATACTGGGAACTCACCAGTTGGCTTAGCGGCTAATTTAGCTAATGCTAATTGCGCCTCGCAAAGGATTTTAATAAATGGCTTTGCAGCCTCAAGTCCTTGGCCAACAATCTCCTCAGTTGGCACAGTTGCGCCAGCCTTAATTAGATCAATTGTTTTAACAGTTGCCTCTGCTTCGACCATCATGATCGCAACATCACCATCTGAAATACGACCGGCAACTACCATGTCAAAAACTGCTTTTTCCAAATCAGAGTGATTTGGGAAAGCAACCCATTGACCTTCGATTAGTGCAACCCGCACACCACCGATTGGGCCAGAGAATGGCAAGCCTGCTAATTGAGTAGACATAGATGCAGCATTAATCGCAATTACGTCATACATATGATCTGGATTTAATGCCATTACAGTCACAACGATTTGAATCTCATTACGTAATCCCTTAATAAAGGATGGACGTAGTGGACGATCGATTAAGCGACAGGTAAGGATTGCATCCTCTGAAGGACGACCTTCTCTACGAAAGAATGATCCAGGAATTTTGCCAGCGGCATACATCCGCTCTTCCACATCTACAGTTAGTGGGAAGAAATCAAATTGATCCTTCGGATTTTTTGATGCAGTAGTTGCAGATA
>JAEMTE010000039.1 GCA_016462445.1 Candidatus Nanopelagicus sp.
TGCCCATTTTGCCGAGTGATGGTCTCAGATGGCATGGTGGCTAGAGATAGCTCAGTTGAGGTGCTAGATGTGGCTCAGGTGATGCTTCGGAGCGTAAAAAGATCAGGGTAACCCTCACCTGATTCTCAGTTAATCCTCAGGATAGTAGATAATTATCACTACTGAGGTGATGCCAAATGAATACTCTTAAAGAAAGAGTTAGCAATACAGATAGTTTAAATCAAAGTACTCAAAGAATTCTTGTTGTAGATGATGAGAACAGTATTAGTGAGTTAATTGCCACCAGCCTTAAATTTGTTGGCTTTGATGTTCGCACCGCAGCCTCTGGCGCTGCCGCACTACAAATTGCGCAGGAGTTTAAGCCTCATGCATTAATTCTTGATGTGATGTTGCCAGATCAAAATGGTTTTGAGGTTTGCCGGCAACTTCGTAGTGAGGGACATGATGTTGGAGTTTTATTTTTAACCGCTAAAGATTCAGTTGAGGATAAAATTGCTGGATTAACAATTGGTGGTGATGATTATGTTACTAAGCCATTCTCATTGGAGGAGTTAGTAGCTCGTCTTCGCGCCCTGCTTCGCAGGACTGGATCAACTGCGGTTGCAGTAGATGATGAGAAGATTAGATTTGCAGATCTTGAGTTAGATGAGGCAACCCATGAGGTTTACCGAGCTGGGAATTTAGTTGATCTCTCTCCTACTGAGTTTTTACTACTTCGCTATCTAATGATCAACGCAGATCGAGTTGTGAGTAAAGCCCAAATCTTAGATCATGTTTGGCAGTATGACTTTAGAGGAGATATGGGAATTGTTGAAACATATGTTTCCTACCTTCGTAAAAAGATTGATATCTATGAGCCAGCATTAATTCATACAGTCCGTGGTGTTGGATACCGTCTGCGGTTGCCAGCAAGTAAGTAATTAACCACAATTAGCAGATGAATTCACCGCTAAGTCGGGTGCGCACGCCTCTTTCCCTCTGGAGTTTGCGTAACCGACTTATCTTGGCCTCGGTTTTATTAGCAAGCTTTGCAATTACCGCCTCAGATTTTGCAGCAAATGCAGCTCTGCGCTCATATTTAATTTCTCAGGTGGATAGCCAGTTAATTAATATATCTAACACCTCCTTAGCTCGATTAGATAGAGCTGGTATTGCACCTTTAGTTAATGCAGATGATGGATCTCCTTTTAAAATTTTAGAGCCGCTACGTGGTGTACCAACCGCTACATCGGTAACTTTGCTTGATATTAATGGGGAATTAATTGGTCAAGTAGGTGGTGAGTTAGGTGGTCAGGTATTTGCAGTAACTGGGATGAGTATTACTGAGGCCTTAAAGTATAAAAATAAACCATTCACAATTGATGGTGAGGAGGGTAAGCCAGATATAAGAGCGTTGGCTCAAGTTTTACCAACTGGGATGGGCAGCGTAGTTGTTGCTAACTCATTAGCCGAAGTTGATAAAACTTTAACCAAACTTAGATTCTTATTTTTTATCTTAGGCTTGATAGCACTCTTAGCAATCGCATTAATCTCTCGATGGATTATTGCATTAGGACTTAAGCCACTTGAAAAAGTTGAGGATACAGCTGAAGCAATTGCAGCCGGTGATCTCTCAGCTCGCCTACCAGCTGCAAAACCTGACACTGAGGTTGGCCGGCTTACCACCTCACTTAATACAATGCTTACCCGTATTGAGGAATCATTTGAGGTTCGCGTTGCTAGTGAGAATAAGTTGCGCAGATTTGTTGCTGATGCCTCCCATGAACTTCGCACGCCACTGACTGCAATTCGAGGCTTTGCTGAGTTACACCGGCAGGGCGCAGTAGTTGGTGAAGAGAAAACAAAGGAGTTAATTAATCGGATTGAAAAGGAATCTATCCGAATGAGCACACTGGTAGAGGACTTATTATTACTTGCCAGACTTGATCAATCTAGGGAGATTGCAGCTGACCCAGTTGATTTAAATACTTTAATAACTGAGGTAACAATCTCAGCAAGAGCGGCTGGAGCTGATCACCCGATTGATTTAAATCTACCAAGTGAGGAGATCTTTGTGCTTGGAGATTCAGGGCGAATTCACCAGGTAGTAGCTAACTTATTAGCAAATGCCCGCACCCATACTCCAGCTGGTACGCGAATTACTATTACCGCTGAGCAATTAATTAATGAAACAATAATCTCAGTAGCAGATAATGGCCCTGGATTATCACAAGCTGATCAAGAGAAAATCTTTGAACGCTTCTACCGCGCAGATCCTGCCAGAGTTAGAAGTGCTGGTGAGGGTAGTGGTTTAGGTTTATCAATTGTTGATGCGGTAATGGGCGCCCATGGTGGTTATGTCTCAGTTAAATCAGAGTTAGGGCTTGGTTCAACATTTACCCTGCACTTTTTAAATCAGGAGTAATTACTCAATCTTACTTTTATGAAAATTAAGCCAAGATTTAGATGGGGTTGGCCCGCGTTGTCCTTGATAGCGGGAGCCATAAACAGCTGAGCCATATGGATGCTCTGCTGGGGATGATAATTTAATTAAACAAAGCTGTCCTATTTTCATACCTGGAAATAATTTAACCGGCAGATTTGCAACATTAGAAAGTTCAAGTGTGATGTGACCAGAAAAACCTGGATCAATAAAACCTGCAGTTGAGTGAGTTAATAACCCCAATCTGCCCAATGAAGATTTACCCTCTAACCTGCCAGCAATATCATCTGGCAAAGTAATTACTTCATAGGTACTAGCTAACACAAACTCACCTGGGTGCAAAATAAAAAACTCATCCGGTGCTACCGCCACCTCACGGGTTAAATCTGCTTGCTCAATTGAAGGATCAATCACTGAGTACTTATGATTTTCAAAGACTCTAAAAAAACGATCGAGCCGCACATCAACACTTGATGGCTGGATCATCGCCTCGGTAAATGGCTCAACCTTTACCCGCCCAGCAGCAACCTCAGCTCTTATATCCCGGTCACTTAGTAGCACAATCGCTGACCTTACCCCGAAGTGGTTAAATAGTATGAAAAACCTACTGGCTGGTATTGATTATGTTACTGATCAGTAGGATGCTTATCCTATGGGCCATTACATAGCCAACCTGCGAGATATTGAGTTTTGCCTTTTTGATTTACTGCAGCGCGATGAGATTTTAGGTAAATCAATATATAAGGATTTAGATCGCCAAACGATTATGGGAATGCTGGATGAGGTTAAACGAATGGCAGAGAATGATTTAGCTGCCTCCTTTGTCGATGGTGATCAAATTGCAGTTAAGTTTGATCCAGCAACCGGGGATGCCAAATTACCTGAATCATTTAAAAAATCATACAAAACATTTATGGATAATGAGTGGTGGCGCATTGATGCCCCAGTTGAATTAGGTGGAACTGCAATTCCGCAATCTGTTAGGTGGGCAATTGCCGAGATGGTTTTAGGCTCTAATCCAGCAATCCATATTTACGCCTCAGGTACCGCTTTTGCTCATGTTGCATATGTCTTTGGCACACCAGAACAAAAGAAAATTGCAAAGTTAATGGTTGATAAACAGTGGGGCGCCACCATGATGCTTACCGAACCAGATGCTGGCAGTGATGTTGGTGCAGGCCGGTCTAAAGCGGTTAAACAAGCAGATGGCACATGGCATATCACTGGCACAAAAAGATTTATTACCTCAGGAGATTCTGATCTGACTGAAAACATTATTCACTTTGTATTGGCTCGTCCTGAAGGTGGTGTGGCAGGAACTAAAGGATTAGATCTTTATATGATTCCAAAGTTTATGTTTGATTTTGATACTGGTAAATTAGGAAAGCGAAATGGTGTCTACGTTACAAAGTTAGAACATAAAATGGGATTAAATGTTTCCACAACCTGTGAGATGAATTTAGGTGAAAAAGAGCCTGCGGTTGGTTATTTGCTCGGTGAAGTACATGATGGAATTGCACAGATGTTTAAAGTTATTGAGTACGCAAGAATGATGGTAGGAACAAAGGCGATTGCTACTTTAAGCACCGGCTACCAACAAGCACTTTCCTATGCGAAAACACGTGTGCAGGGCCCAGATTTAACTGTGGCAAAGGATAAAAATAGCCCGCGGGTTGAGATTATTAAGCACCCTGATGTGCGCAGATCTTTAATGGTACAAAAATCATACTCAGAAGGAATGCGCGCCTTAGTTTTATACACCGCCTCAATTCAGGATGCCTTTGCAATTGCTCAAGCTGATGGGGCTGATAAAGAAAAAATTGATGATCTGCATTTAGTAAATGATTTACTACTTCCAATTGTTAAAGGTTATGGAAGTGAGAAATCCTGGACCCTACTTGGTACTGAATCTCTGCAAACCTTTGGTGGCTCAGGCTTTACTACCGATTGGCCACTTGAGCAGTATGTAAGAGATGCCAAGATCGA
>JAEMTE010000021.1:0-14686 GCA_016462445.1 Candidatus Nanopelagicus sp.
TAGGGTGGGCAATCTCTTCTAGGATCGCCTCATCAACTGGTGCCTCAGGCTCTGCCACCAATGAGCTGCTGCCTTTGCGCAGCTTTTTAAATAAAGATTTCTTTTTTGCCATAAGTAGATTGTAATCTGCAACTGATTAAAAAGAAAAAGCCCCCGTTTTTACGCGGGGGTTTTTCTAACTTTAACTAGCTTTTAAAAATCCATTCCGCCGCCATCGCCACCTGGCATTGGCGCTGCACTCTTTGGCTCTGGCTTATCAGCAATTACCGCCTCAGTTGTTAAAAAGAGAGCAGCAATTGATGCAGCATTTTGCAACGCTGATCTTGTTACCTTTGCTGGATCGATAATTCCAGTTTTAATCATGTCTACATACTCACCAGTTGCAGCATCTAAACCAAAACCAGTTTCTAATCCGCGCACCTTCTCAACAATTACGCCACCTTCAAGGCCAGCGTTAATAGCAATCTGCTTTAGTGGAGCTTCAACTGCATACTCAACAATTTTGGCACCAGTTGCTTCATCTCCGGTTAACTTCAACTTAGCGAAGGCAACTTTGGATGCTTGAAGTAGGGCAACACCGCCACCGGCGACAATTCCCTCCTCCACCGCAGCCTTAGCGTTACGCACCGCATCTTCAATTCGGTGCTTGCGCTCTTTTAACTCAACCTCAGTTGCCGCACCAGCTTTAATAACTGCAACACCGCCAGCAAGTTTGGCTAGGCGCTCTTGTAGTTTTTCTCGATCATAATCAGAGTCACTCTTTTCAATCTCAGCACGGATTTGATTAACCCGACCCTTAATTTGTTCAGCATCTCCTGAACCCTCAACAATAGTTGTCTCCTCTTTGCTGATAACAACCTTACGAGCACTGCCTAATAATTCAACAGTAGTCTGATCAAGCTTTAGCCCGACCTCCTCTGAGATAACAGTTGCGCCAGTTAAAATTGCAATATCTTGCAACATAGCTTTGCGGCGATCACCAAAACCTGGTGCTTTAACTGCAACTGATTTAAATGTGCCACGAATCTTATTTACTACCAATGTTGATAAGGCTTCACCCTCAACATCTTCAGCAATAATTACAAGCGGCTTTCCGGTTTGCATTACCTTCTCAAGAATTGGCACTAGATCTTTAATGTTTGCAATCTTTGAGTTAGCAATCAGGATATAAGCATCCTCCATAACTGTTTCCATACGATCAGTATCAGTTACAAAATAAGCTGAGATATAACCCTTATCAAAGCGCATTCCCTCAGTTAGCTCTAATTCAAGACCAAAGGTATTGCTCTCTTCAACAGTAATTACGCCCTCTTTACCAACCTTATCCATCGCCTCTGCGATCATCTCACCAATTGTGGTGTCAGCTGCTGAGATAGATGCAGTTGCAGAGATCTGCTCTTTAGTCTCAACTGGCTTTGCCATCTTAAGTAATTCACTAGAGATCGCCTCAACCGCTTTTTCAATTCCACGCTTTAGTGACATTGGATTAGATCCTGCTGCAACATTTCGTAGTCCCTCGCGAACCATTGCTTGGGCAAGTACGGTGGCAGTTGTGGTGCCATCACCGGCAACATCATCAGTCTTCTTTGCTACCTCTTTAACTAAATCTGCGCCAATCTTTTCCCATGGATCATCTAATTCAATCTCTTTTGCAATTGAGACACCATCATTAGTAATTGTTGGCGCTCCCCATTTTTTCTCAAGAACAACATTTCGACCGCGGGGCCCAAGGGTTACCTTGACCGCATCAGCTAATACATTCATGCCGCGCTCTAATCCGCGACGAGCCTCTTCATTGAAGGCAATCATCTTTGCCATATTTTTTCTCTCCCTCTGTTTTGTTGCCAAAGTTAAATCAGGTGTCTTTATCACTCACACCTATAGAGTGCTAAAGCCAAATCTAGAGGATTTATTCCAGATGCGCCAAATGAGCGCCTGTAGCAGCGGTGTTAGGTGCTTTAGAGGGTAAAGCCGAGTTTGCTGGCAGAGCGAGCGCTGGTTCGGCCTTCACGTAGGCGACGTAGCCGCTTAACCAAAATTGGCTCAGCAAGTAGTGCCACCTCGCGATCAATTAAATTATTTAAGGCTTGGTAGTAAGCAGGTGGGGTCATGTTAAATAACTCTTTAATTAAACTCTCTTTAGCCCCGGCATAACGCCACCAGCCTCGTTCAAAATCAAGCATCTTAATTTCAAGCTCTGATAAGCCAGCATTAGCTGGATCAGATACGGGCATTAAGAATTCAGACATGGGGCTATCTTAAAAGATGCCACTGACAAATATGCTCTTTTTGAGTTAGAGCGTGGCGAGAATCTCTGAAATATCAGATTCTTTAGTCCATGGATTAACAATGGCAAAACGAAGTATTGGTTTTCCTTTATGAGATGAGGGTGTGACAAAGCCAATCTGATCAGCTAATAATTTATCACTCCACTTTTCATAATCAGCAGCTAGCCAACCAACTCTTTCAAAGGCCACAATAGAAAGGGTTGGCTCAATTAATAACTTTAAATTTGGATGATTGGCCACCTTCTCGGCAGCATCTTTTGCAACACTCATTGTGCGCTCCATCGCCTTGGCATACTCATCAGTTCCATGGGCAGCAAGTGAGAACCAAAACGGTAAGCCACGTGCTCTTCTGGTTAAATGAATTGCGTAATCAGATGGATTCCAATCATTATCTTCATCTAATGTTTCAAGGTATGCCGCCTTTTGTAGATGGGCACGTTTGGCAAGTTTTGGATTGCGATAGATCAGCGCACATGCATCAAAGGGAGCAAAGAGCCATTTATGGGGATCAACAATTAATGAATCTGCTAGCTCTACTCCATTAAATAAGTGCCTAACCGATGGGGCGCAAAGTGCAGCAAGTCCATATGCACCATCAATATGAAACCAAATACTGCGCTGCTTAGCTACTGCAGCAATTGCTTGCAGATTATCAATAATTCCAAGGTTGGTTGTTCCGGCGGTTGCAACTAATGCAAATACTTGATGGCCCAGGTTTTCACTATGGTACTTATCAATGGCAGAAGCGCATGCATCACCTTGCAACGCACCATCCTTATCTGGCTTAATTAAAAGTATGCCCACATCCATTACCTCAGCCGCTGATTTAATAGAGGCGTGTGAGTCAGCACTTGCTGCGATTACCCACCTGGTTACATCTTTACGTTTTGCTCTAAAGGTATTTCTTGCAGTAACTAATGCAGATAAATTTCCAATAGTTCCGCCCTGTACAAATACTCCACCTGCAGTAGCTGGCAAACCTGCTAAATCTGAGATCCATTTAAGTGCTTGATTTTCGGCAAATACTGCGCCCGCCCCCTCAAGCCAGGAGCCGCCATATAACGCACTTGCACCAACTACTAAATCAAAAAGGTTTGCATACTCACTGGGAGCGGATGGAATAAATGCTAAATACCTTGGGTGATCTGTTGAAATACATGCCTTGGCTAAGACCTCTTTAAATAACTTTAATGCTTCATGCCCACCTAAACCCTTTTGAGTAATTGTGTTACCAGCTAATTGGTTTAACTCTTCAAAAGTTTTTGGACCATCTAATGGTGGATCTGTTCTAAGCCTAATTAATGAGTACTCAAGTACCTCTTTTGCTAACTCTTCAACCTCAGGTGTGAACTCATGCATCAGCGTGCTGCATAATCCTTGCGATTAGCGCTACGAATAATATTTCTAATCATGGTGGGAAAAACTAAGCCATGAAAGGGCAGTATCGCAAACCAGTAGAGCTGCCCACCTAACCCACGTGGCAGATATGAGGCCTCTTGAATTACCTGACTTTTACCATTTGGTAATTTATTTATTTTAAACTCAAGCCAGGCTTTTCCAGGCAAAATCATCTCAGCGTATAACTTTAGGGATTGCTCTGGCTCTAATGATTCCACTCGCCAAAAATCTAAACTATCTCCTACCCGCAAGTGAAGTGGATCGCGCCTACCTCTGCGCAAGCCAACTCCACCAATCATCCGGTCTAATACACCGCGCAAATACCAGAGAAGGTCTGATCCATACCAGCCATTATCACCACCAATTTTTTCAATTGAACTCCACAAACTAGCAATTGATGCATCGGTAATTTTTATTCGAGTGTCTTTATATAAAGTCTCACCAGCCCAATCTGGATCACTCTGTGCCTTCTGCCATGGCGCGATTTGTATACTCGCATCTGACCATCTAGTTGAGACTGTATTACTAGAAATATTAGTTAGCGCTAAATTAATTGCTCCAGCCACATCAATTAATCCCTCCTGCGGTAGCGGAATTAAGTGGTTAATTGATTTATTCGGATCTGCAACTACCTCACTAATTAATGAGCCAACTAATGGGCGGGCAAGTCCGGTTGGTACTGGTGTAACAAAACCAATCCAAAGACTAGAAAGCTTTGGCGTTAGCACTGGAACCTTAATAATCCAGCGCTTGCGAAGTCCAGATATCTTGGCAAACTTTTGCATCATATCTGCATAAGAAAGAATCTCAGGACCGCCAATATCAAAAATACCAGTAACTGGTTTTTCTAACTTTGCCGCATTTCTTAAATACCAAAGCACATCTCTAATGGCAATTGGGTGTGTTTTATTAGAGACCCACTTAGGGGTAGTCATTACTGGTAGTCGGTGAGTTAAGTGGCGCAACATCTCAAAGGAGGCAGAGCCTGAACCGATAATAATTCCAGCACGTAGCTCCATAACTGGCACAGTTGTAGTTGCTAACTCTTTGCCCGTGTTAGCTCGTGAGGTGAGGTGCTTACTAGTCTTTGCATCATTATTAATACCACCTAAATAAATTATTTGGCTAACTCCAGCAACCTGCGCCGCTTTAGCAAAATTACGTGCCATTGCAGATTCGATCTCATCAAAATTTGGTCCTAAATTAATTGAGTGCAGTAAATAAAAAGCGGTATGAACGCCAGTTAAGGCATTTAATGTAGATTGATAATCAGAGGCATTTCCAACTGAAATTTCAACATCACCTGCCCAAGTATGGCTAGCTGCCTTATTCGCATCTCTTACAAATACCCTTACCTTGGCATTATCTGCAAGCAACGCAGTAACTAGCCGGCCTCCAACATAACCTGAGGCACCTGTCACAAGAATTTTACGCGCATCACTCATGGTAGAAACAGTAGACTTAAAGCGATGAATAAACCAAAGGTAGTTATTTTAGGTGGCGGATTTGGTGGTCTGGCTGCTGCTCGGGCGATGAGTAAAACTGCCGATGTGACTGTGGTAGATCGCCATAATTTTCAAACCTTTCTGCCGCTGCTGTATCAGGTTTCAACTGCTGGCCTTGCTGCCGATCATGTGGCTTATCCCATACGTGGAGCGCTACGGAAAACTAATACTAAGTTTCGAATGGCAAGCCCGATCTCAATTGACCATAAAAATAAAGAGGTTAAGTTAGATAGCAGTGAGATTTTAAAATTTGATCACTTAGTTGTGGCCCTTGGCTCAGTAACCGCTGACTTTGGTATTCCCGGGGTAAATGAGCACACCCTTGGCATGAAAACAGTTCATGAAGCATTAGCTATTCGGGCTGAAATAATGCGCAGATTTGAAGATCTTTGTAGATTTGAAGATAACACTAAATTCTCTATCGCTGTAGTTGGTGGTGGTCCAACTGGAGTTGAGATGGCTGGTGCGATTGCAGAGTTAATTCGTGGACCACTTAAATCTGATCAAGCAAATGCTGCTGCTCATATTGATATTAGTTTGATTGAGGCTGGTCCGAATCTACTACCATCATTTGCACCATCTTTATCTGCGAAAACTAAAAAGGATTTAGAAAAACTTGGCGTTAAGGTTTTACTAAATACACCAGTTAAAGCTGTTGAACATCGAAAAATAATACTAAATGATAATTCAAGTATTCCGGCAGAGATTACAGTTTGGGCAGCGGGGGTTAAAGGCTCAGATGCCATGGCGCAATTATCGCTGCCAATACTTAATAATAGATTAGCGGTTGAGCCAACTATGCAGGTTAAAAATTATCCAAATATCTGGGCACTTGGTGATATTGCAGGGGCGCTAGGTAAAGATGGCAGGCCGCTACCAATGGTTGCCCCAGTTGCTATCCAACAAGGAAAATTTATTGCTAAACAAATAGCAAGAGTTGTTGAAAATAAGCCGCTAAAAGTTTTTAAATACTTAGATAAGGGTTCAATGGCAACTATCGGTAGAAATAAAGCGGTGGTTCAGGTAAAGGGATTAAAGATTTCTGGTCCAATTGCTTGGTTAATCTGGCTCTGGCTACATCTATTTTATCTACTGGGCGGGCGAAATAAGATCGGAACAATGGCGGATTGGACCTGGAATTACTTAACCTTTGATCGTGGCAATCGACACATCATGGATTCCTACTAAATTTATTAAGTAAATATGCCAAAACCAATCTACCGAAAATTTATTGAGGTTGATCGGCACCAGATTTGGTCGGTTAAGTGGCAAAACAATGGTCAGCCAGTTGTCTTACTCCATGGTGGTTTAAGCCATACTGCGAAATGGGAGAAGCAAATACTTCCAGCTGTTGCAAAAACTCATCAACCATTTGCATATGACCGCACCGCACATGGTTACACCAAGGTAAGAGCTGGCTATATGCACTTTGATTTTCAAGTAAATGAGTTAATAAATTTTCTTAAAACTGTAGTAAAAAAGCCGGCGCACATAATTGGCTGGAGTGATGGCGGCAATATTGGCTTACTTGCTGCAATAAAGCGACCAGATCTAATTAAATCCTTAGTTGGAATCGGCATGAACTACACCTATGACGCAGGACTCTCATTTGATTTAAATACAGTCGAGGCAAGTGAGGAAGAGAGTGCTAATTTTGTGAAGATGACTGGGCAGGATCCAAAGCTCTTACTTGAGATTAAGCGAAAAGCATTTAAAGTTTGGGAAAGTGAGCCAAAGTTAAAGTTATCTAATTTAAAGAAAATTAAATGCCCAGTATTGGTATTAGCAGGAGATGATGAACCCTTTAATAGCAAGATGACCTTTGAAATGTATGAAGCGATTCCTAATGGCAGATTAGCGGTAATTCCTGGTGCATCTCATGCGGTTGTGAATGAGAAAACTAAGTTAATGCAAGAGGTAATTAAGGATTTTTATAAAACATTAGATTTTCCAATTACCAAGATGCCAAACCGTAGAGCAAAGCAACAAGAGAAGATTTTAAGAAACTCTTAACTCACCAACTGCCCCCGCTGGCACAAATGGCTTACTTGGAAATACTGCATCCACTTTTTTATATTGAGAGTTTTGCGCTGGTCTTGGATCTGTCTCACCTTTATTTGGCCACATTGAAAAAGCTCGCTCTGCTTGAGCGGTAATTGTTAGTGATGGATTAACTCCAAGATTAGCCGTAACTGATGCACCATCTACAACATGCATCGTTGGGTAGTTATAAACCCGGTGATATGGATCAATTACGCCATTACTTACTGAATCTCCAATTACACATCCACCAACAAAGTGGGCGGTAAATGGGGCATTTACTAAATCACCAATATGACCACCTGCAATACCACCATTATTTTGAGCAATTCTTCTAGCCACCTCATTGGCGGCTGGGATATAGGTTGCATTTGGATGCAGCGCATCATTTTTTGAGGTTAAGCGATATCCAAAGATGCCACGTTTACCAGTTACAGAGATAGCTGAATCAACATTTTGCATAATCAATGCCACAACTGTGCGCTCACTCCACTTTCTAACATCCATAATCTTTAAAACTAATGATGGTTTTGTTATCACCTGACGTAGCCACTGCTTTCTTCGATCTTTAATATTTACGCCATCTGTCATTACGGTTTGAAGTAGGCCCATAAAGTTGCTGCCCTTGCCATATCTAACTGGTTCAACATGGGTGTGATCATCTGGAAAGAAGGATGAGGTGATTGCAGAGCCCTTACTAAAATCTGTTCCACCCTTTGGCATAATTGAGCCGGTTAGCGCCTCACTATTTGTTCTAGATAACTTGCCTAGTTGATCTGAGATCTTAGGCAAAGTGCTATCTATCTTCATCTTATGCAATAACTTTTGGGTGTTATATGTGCCAGCGGCTACAACTACTTGAGAGGCTGTAAATGTGCGCCTTCCACCAAACCAGGCAGAGCTCTTTCGAGCAGTGATCTTCCAACTTCCATCTGCTAATTGTTCAGTTTTAATAACAGTATGTTCAGGAAATACCTTCGCACCAGCTTTTTCAGCAAGTCCTAAGTAATTTTTAGGTAAGGTGTTTTTTGCATTATGACGGCAGCCGGTCATGCAAGCACCACATTGCAGGCAGCCATCGCGATCAGGTCCAACTCCACCAAAGAAAGGATCCTTTGATTTAACTCCAATACCATCACCAAAATAAACACCGAGCGGAGCTAATTTAAATGTATGGCCTACTCCCATTTGATCGGCCACCTCTTTCATCGCTTTGTCAGAGGGTGAAAAGTATGGGTTTTGTGCAACACCTAACATTCGAGAGGCTTGGTCATACCAAGGAGATAACTCACTATCCCAATCGGTAATGTGTTTCCACTGTTTATCTTCAAAATAAGTGGCAGGTGGTTTATATAAAGTATTTGCATAAACTAATGAACCGCCGCCGACACCTGCGCCAGCTAAAATTAAAACATCGGGCAAAACATGAATTCTTTGAATTCCGCGAAGTCCAAGCCGAGGCATATAAAGAAATCGGCTTAACCGCCAAGAGGTCTTTGGAAAATCTTTATCGTTAAATCTTCTGCCAGCTTCTAAGACCGCTACTTTGTAACCTTTTTCAGTTAATCGAAGGGCGGCAACTGAGCCGCCAAAGCCAGAGCCAATAATTACCACATCAAAATCGGCGGATTTCATAATTAAACTCTACTTTGAATAATTATAAAAAATAAGCAGTTAAACCTGGAGCCCCCCGTCAGGATTGAACTGACGACCTGCCGCTTACAAGGCGGCTGCTCTACCACTGAGCTAGAGAGGCGGGTTGAGGGCGTAATTATGCCATGAATAAACCACCGCAATGCACGCAAGGATTTGAACTCTAAATCTAGTAAGTTGCCCGTATGCGCCTTGGAGTATTAGATGTTGGGTCAAATACTGTGCACTTGCAAGTAGTTGATACATCACCTGGTGCTAGGCCAAATCCAACATTTAACTACAAGGAAGAGCTTCGCCTCACTCAATACTTGTCAGAGGATAATTTTATATCTGATGAAGGCATTGAAAAATTGCGGAGCAGTATTAAACGAGCCCTTGAGCAATCAGCTTCAGTACAGACGCAGGAGTTACTACCATTTGCAACCTCAGCACTTCGCGAAGCACAAAATGGTAATCAAATTATTGAAGCAATAAATAAAGATTTTCATATTGACCTTCAGGTATTAAGTGGGGAGGAGGAGGCAAAATTAACTTTTTTAGCTGCCAGGCGCTGGTTTGGTTGGTCTAGTGGCAGATTGTTAGTTATAGATATTGGTGGGGGCTCCCTTGAAATGGCTGCTGGAGTTGATGAAAGCCCAGAGATTGCTACCTCACTAATTCTAGGTGCTGCACGATTAACCAAAGATTTTCTTAGAGGTGATCCTTATACCGACAAAAGTATTAGAGCTATGCGCGATCATATTGAGGACAAGTTAGAACAAATCTTGCCATCTTTAGTTAAGCATCAACAATCTGATCGCGCTATTGCTACTAGTAAGACGCTGCGAACTCTAGCTCGGCTTTGTGGTGACTGGTTTGATGGAAATGGAAATAATATAAGTATTGAGGCTATAAGAAAAGTTTCAGCAAAGCTTTCTGAAATGACAACTGATGAAAGATCTAAGCTGCCTGGTGTATCGGAAAACCGTGCCTCCCAAATAGTTGCTGGTGCATTTGTTGCAGAAAGTGTTATGCGAAATTTAAATCTAAAGCAGATGGAGATCTGCCCGTGGGCGCTTCGAGAGGGAGTAGTACTTAAGTGGATGGATTGGATGGAAGCTTAATATTTAGGCGCATCCAGGCGATCTATTTGAATAATCTCCTTACCACTGCGATGAATTACCCATCCATCTGCAGGTGATAATTTATCTTCATCTGCTTCAATCTCAGATTTTTTCGTTAACTTGTTAAGCATTTTTGGCAAAATTGGATTATGACTACAAATCAAAATGCGTTTATCCTCTTTTATTAGCTCACTTACATAATCAAATGCCTTCTCTTTATCTTTCTTATATGTGTTCTCACTTAACTTACTACTGACCTCTAATTTTATATCTAGGCCTTTTGCCATACTTTTTACAGTATCGTAGCAACGTACTGCATCTGAGCTATGAATTTGATCAATATTAAAAACCTGATAAGTAGAGAGCAGCCGCATAGCTTGATTTTGACCACTAGAACTTAATGGTCGATCATCATCTTCACCTTGCCATTCATCTCTAGTAATTGCCTTTGCATGCCTGAGTAAAATGAAGGGCTTAGAATTAAATTTCACTTTAACAAACTTATCAAATATCTCTTTATCAGTCTCATTTGTTAAAACTTCGATTACCTTTGTAATTGGGATCCATTTTAATTGATCAACCTCTGTATTGGTGCGAAATGGTTTTTCACCAATAACTTTTGCACTCCAATAGGTGACTTTTTTTAATCCATCTGGCGTAAAATACTCAACCTGGCCCAAGTGCGGCCCAAATTCAGTTTGTAGATTTGTTTCTTCTAATACCTCTCGATGAGCACATGCGATTAATGATTCACCAACCTCTATTTTACCTTTGGGAAAGCTCCAATCATCATATTTTGACCGGTGAATAATTGCTACTTCAGTAAAGTTATCCTTATGTTTTCGCCAAACTACTGCACCAGCAGCAGAAATTGCCTCACTCATACTTTTACTTGATAAGAGTTAATCATCACTGCTTGCAAATCATTCATAGTTGATCCATCTGGATTTTGAGCTACTCGTACCCAATTTTTATCAGATAGTAAGTGCCATCCTGCAGTTGTTGAGGTAATATATAAATCAAATGCTTTTATCAGTGACTGTTTATGTTCATCCTTGATAATTCGCACTAAAGATTCAACTCTACGATTAAGGTTTCGTTCCATAAGATCTGCGCTACCAATAAAAATTTCATCATCGCCACCATTTGCAAAATGAAAAATACGGGAGTGCTCTAAAAACCGACCTAATACTGAGCGCACCCTAATATTTTCAGAAAGACCTGCAATTCCTGGTCTTAGCGCACAAATACCGCGGATCACAAGATCAACATCAACGCCAGCATTTGAAGCCCGGTAGAGCGCTGCAACAAACTCCTCATCCAGTAGTGAATTAAGTTTTAATCTAATAAAAGCGTGCTTGCCAGATTTTTTATTTTCGATCTCACGATTTATTTTTTCAAGTAGACCTGAACGAATCGTGCTTGGTGCGACAAGAAGGCGGTTATAGGAAGATTGCGGAGCAAAGCCAGATAATTGGTTGAAAAGCTTATTTAAATCCTCTCCTAATTGATCATCTGCGCTAAGTAATCCTAAGTCTTCATACATTCTTGCTGTCTTTGGATTGTAGTTACCGGTACCAACATGGCTATAACGACGAACTACCCCAGCCTCCTCCCTAACAACTAGAGATAATTTTGCATGTGTTTTAAAACCAACTAATCCATAAACTACATGCACTCCAACATCTTCAAGTTTTCTTGCCCACCTTACATTTGCCTGTTCATCAAATCGGGCGCGAATTTCGATAACTGCTAGCACCTGCTTACCAGCCTCTGCCGCCTCAATTAAGGCGCTGACTATTGGTGAATCACCTGAGGTGCGGTAGAGCGTTTGTTTAATTGCTAATACATGAGGATCAGTTGCTGCCGCCTCTAAAAATCGGACTACCGATGAATTAAAGGAGTCATAAGGGTGGTGTAGCAATATCTCAGCACGTCTAATTGCAGCAAAAAAATCATCATTTGAATCAGGATCGACCTCGCGCAACTCTTTAACTATTTGGTTTCTAAATGGCGGAAATTTTAATTCTGGCCTATCTAGATCAGCAATCCTATTTAATCCTGATAGATCCAGTGGTTCTTTATAGGCAGAGATATCCTGCTCTTTAATTGATAACTCACTCTTTAAGCGATTTAGTAAATTAGATTGAATATCACTGGCCACTTCAAGTCTTACTGGTGGGCCAAATTTACGACGCAATAACTCCGCTTCCATAGATTCAAGAAGGTTTTCTGACTCCTCCTCTTCAATCTCTAAATCCGCATTACGGGTAAGACGGAATGTGTAGTAATCCTCAATCTCCATTCCAGGAAATAACTGATGTAAATTAGCGATAATTACCTGCTCAAGTGAAATAAATCTTGTACTCGCAAACTCGGCCACTTCAATAAATCTTGGTAGAGATGAAGGAATTTTCACTCTCGCAAATAGCTCCTCCTTATTATCTGGCTTTCGAACTAATACGGCTAAGTTAAGTGAGAGTCCGGATATATATGGAAATGGGTGGGATGGATCAACAGCTAGCGGAGTTAGCACTGGAAAAATTCGGGTAGTGAAAATCTTGTTTATATAGGCTTTCTCATCACTAGTTAGCTTCTCCCAACTAATCATCTCAATACCTTTTTGTGCTAATTCTGGCAGTAATTCATTATGAAAACATTTAGTTTGGCGATTAATTAACTCCTCGGTCTGCTTTGATATTTCAGCTAATAACTCAACTGGTGAATATCCAGCAGTATTTTTTTTCGTAGCCCCACTCTCAATTTTTCGTTTAACAGATGCAACTCTGATCATGAAAAAGTCATCAAGATTTGCTGAAAAAATTGCTAAAAATCTGCATCTCTCAAGCAGTGGAATACTTTTATCCTCAGCTAGCTCTAATACCCGTTTATTAAATGCCAACCAGCTAAGTTCCCGATCTATAAGATTTTCACTCTGCTCAATAGCAGCTAAATTACTATCCATTGCGCTAGTTTGCTTTATAAAGGTTAATAGGTGGTAATCAGAGGGCTAACTCAGCGCGACGGCCATCTAATTGGCTCAAAATGTTTAGCACTTCGGCCATCACCGGATGAGGTTCCGCGCAATCTTCGCCAAATCCAAGGTAATATAAAAATTAATATCCAGGCGCTAGTGGTAGCAAAACTTACTAATTTACTCTTCTGCTCAACTTTTGATAGCGGTATTTGCCAATTAGAATCATATGGAAAATCAAGCCCAGCAAGTACTGCATTGGCCAATCTCTTATGACCCTCTGAATTCATATGAAGCCGGTCAAATGCTAAAAATCTTCGATCATTTAAAAACTCTTTTCCTTTGGCATCAAATAAAATTACTGGATACTTATCAGCAACTGCCCTGATATTTGCATTAAAATTACCAAATCGATAGTGCCAGAGCTCAGCAGTTCTGCCTTTACCATCGACCTTATCAATTACAGTAAAAATAATTACAGTTGCGCCAGCATCTACTAACTCTTTAATTCCTCGCTCAAACTGTGGCAGTGATAGCTCAGGTTTATAATTAGGCCGTAGTACATCATTAGCGCCAGCATGAAATGAGACTAAGGTTTGTTTTCCTTCAATGTATTTAAGTGCAACTGGAATCTGATCTTCAACTACCTGTTTAAGTAACTTTCCTCTAATTGCTAAATTTAAATAGGTAAATTCAGGATTATTTTTGGCAAGCACATCTGCTACTCGATCTGCCCACCCTCGATATTTTCCATTTATCATCTCATCAGACATACCTTCAGTCATAGAGTCACCGAGTGCAATAAATCGGGTGTATTGCATTTTATTTACTTCGCTCTGCCGCAACCTGATACATAACTATGGCTGTTGCCACACTGGCATTTAGAGATTCAACTGATGATTGCATTGGAATTGAAACTACTAAATCACATTTTTCTCTTACCAATCTAGATAAACCTTTTCCTTCACTTCCCACAATGATAAATATTGATTCAGTTGCTAAGTTCATCTTCGCCAAGGTTGCATCCCCTTCAGCATCTAGGCCAACAACAAAACATCCAGCTTTCTTTGCATCCTCAATACTTCTTACGAGATTTGTAACCTGTGAGATTGGCATACGAGCGGCAGCACCTGCTGATGCCTTCCAAGCAGAACCGGTCATCGCAGCATTACGCCGCTCAGGAATTACTACGCCATCTGCGCCAAAGGCGGCAGCTGATCTAACAACTGCGCCAAGATTATGTGGATCGGTAATACCATCTAAACCGATTAACATCATTGGTTTTTTAGCATTTGAAATAAGAGCGGAAAATTCAGTGTAATTAAATGGCTTAATAACTAGTGCAATACCTTGGTGATTTAAAGTACCAGTTAGATCATCTAACGCCCGGCGTGGTAATTCTTTAATTGGTAGATCAGCATTTTTTGCTAATCTAATTGCCTCAGATATTTTTTCATCGATCTCAGCTTTAATTGCTACTACTAACTCTTTTGCCGGCACCTTTGCTCGCAGCGCCTCGACCACACTGTTCTTACCAGCAACTGCATCTTGGGCAGATTGGCGGCGATCAAATCTTTTTTCAGGTCGATCTGGCCGGCGATCTTCACGCATTGCTGGCCGGCCACTGGTGCGCTCTGGTTTTCTAAAACTTTTTTTACCATCACGTTTATCTTCACGTGCATCACTTCGTCGATCATCTCGCCTTTCCGGGCGTCGATCATCTCG
>JAEMTE010000021.1:14786-16083 GCA_016462445.1 Candidatus Nanopelagicus sp.
CGTCGATCATCTCGCCTTTCCGGGCGTCGATCATCTCGGTGGTTATCCCGCTTTTCTGGTCGAGCAACTGAACTTCGTTCAACTCTTTTATTAGAGCCACGCATAGATCTAGCACCTGCTGCTTTAGGACCTTTTGGTCGATCTTTGCGTGCTCTGCCTGGCTTCATTAGTAACTCCACCTTGGACCATTGGATGTGTCTTCAACTGTAATGCCTAGGGAAGCAATCTGATCACGTATTTGATCAGCAGCGGCAAAATCTTTTCGCGCTCTTGCTGCCTCACGTTGTTCTAACGCAAGTTTTATTAGCCCATCCATCGCTAAATCATTTGATTTACTACTTGCAAAGGCAGCATCCTTTGGATCACAACCTAGGATTGAAAGTGCGCCCCTTATTTCACCAGCTGTTTTAGCTAATACTTTCTTATCCTCTCCTGCGGTATTTCCAATTCGCATACTCTCTGAAATAAATGCTAAGCCAAGTGGGACTGCTAAATCATCATTCATTGCTGCAGCAAACTCATCTGCAATTAAAATCTCTGGAGCCTTTCCTAAAACACTCTCTGCTCTACTTAAGAAAGCCTCAATCCGCTTAAAGGCGGTTGCCGATTCTGCTAAAGCCTCAAATGAAAACTCAAGCATGCTTCGATAATGCGCACTTCCTAAATACCAACGTAATTCAATACCACGCACCTTCTTTAAGATCTCAACTACCTGCAGTGAATTACCAAGTGATTTACTCATCTTCTCACCACTTGTTGTCACCCAAGCATTGTGCATCCAGGTATTTGCAAACTTAAAACCTGCAGCATTTGATTGCGCGATCTCATTTTCATGGTGAGGGAAAATTAAATCTAAGCCGCCGCCATGAATATCAAATGCTTCACCTAAATATGCATGTGCCATCGCAGAGCACTCAAGATGCCAACCAGGTCGACCTGAACCCCATGGTGTTGACCAGGATGGATCACCTTCTTTAGCAGCTTTCCATAATGTGAAATCTCTTGGATCTTTTTTATACTTTGAATCTGAATCATCACTTGGTAACAAATCATCTAGCTTTTGATTAGAAAGTGTTAAGTACTCTTTTAATTTTCTCACCTCAAGATATACATCACCATTTCCTGGAGCATATGCTGATCCATTATCAATTAACTTTTGCATCAACTCAATCATCTGAGTGATATGCCCGGTTGCCCTTGGTTCATAACTTGGAGGTAATACATTTAATGCATCATATGCATCGGTAAATGCTCGTTCATACTTCATCGCTACCTGCCACCATGGAATCTCTTCATG
>JAEMTE010000006.1 GCA_016462445.1 Candidatus Nanopelagicus sp.
AAAGAGGTCTTTGAGGATGGCTCAGTTACTAGTCTTTTTGATGGGCATAGTTAATTAATATATAAGATTAAAAGTTAAAGTAAAACCTTACTTGCGCCCGTAGCTCAACTGGATAGAGCATCTGACTTCGGATCAGAAGGTTCGGGGTTCGAATCCCTGCGGGCGCACTTGAAGTACAAGAATCTTTATATTCTTACCCCCACCGACAGACTACCTTTGCCCTATGCCAAGAGCACTTCTAATCCCATTTGTAATTTGTGGACTGCTGTTAATACCTAGCTGTTCAAGTACAGATGAAAATGCGTGTGAGGCGGCCCAACAAGTTGTTGAAGATGATATGAGCAAGGTGAGAGAGCTGCTGCTAAGTGCCAAAGATTTAGATAAAAACGGTTATGGTCTGCAAGCAAATGAGGTTAGAGGAGAGATTTTACGAACATCAGAAAAGCTAAACAGAGTAATTCTTAAGAACCAAAATTGCTTTACGCCTCAAGAAGTAGGGCAAGCACAAACCTACATTGCAAGTATTGAATAACTTCTAATAAGTAGAGGGTAAATTAGATCTGTAGGAAGGTAGATGCTCCTATTTATGGTCAATCTTCGGATCAGAAGGCTTGGGGTTCAAATCCCTGCGGGGGCATCATCAATTTGTCCTTTTACCCAATCATTGGCTACTCTTACGCTTCGTTCCGCGAGGGATAAAACCGTTATCGAGGGAGAAGTAAAGTGGCTGAAATTTCAATTAAGGGCGCACGCCGAACTGAGTTTGGCAAAGGTGCATCTCGTAGATCACGCCGTGATGGATTTATTCCGGCAGTAATTTATGGTCATGGTGAGAAGCCACAACATGTTGCTCTTCCTTCTCGTGAGTTAGGTATTGCACTTAAAACCTCAAACGTTTTGATTGATGTTGTATTAGATGATCACACAGAGTTAACACTTCCTAAATCTGTTAGCCGTGATCCATTAACAGGTTTATTAGAGCATATTGATTTAGTAATTGTGCGCCGTGGTGAGAAAGTTATTGTCTCTGTTCCAGTTCACACTGAAGGTAAGTATGACCAAGATGGTATTTTGGAACACACAAATAACTCAATTGAGGTTGAGGCAGATGTAACCAGCATTCCATCATTCTTGATCTTAAGCATGGAAGGCATGATGGCTGGTGAATCTAAGAGCGCAGCTGATGTCGTTCTGCCAGCAGGTATTAGATTAATAAGTGATCCGAAGATGACTGTTGTTCATCTATCTGTACGCGCTGCTGAGGAAGAGGTTGTAGTTGTTGCCGCTCCTGCTGAAGGTGATGCCGCAGCCGCTCCTGCTGAAGGTGATGCCGCAGCCGCCGCTCCTGCTGAAGGTGCTGATAAGAAGGATGATAAGAAAGATGATAAGAAGGAAAAGAAGAAGTAAGTAGGGCTAGCCTTAACTTATGGCTGATCGTTGGTTAGTAGTTGGACTGGGAAATCCAGGGGATGAGTATGAAAAAACTCGCCATAATGTTGGCCAACTTGTTTTAGATTATCTTTCTAGTGGCCAAAAATTTTCTGCTCACAAATCAAGGATGCAAATTTGTGAGGTTAAGTGTGGCAGTAACATTTTAGTTTTAGCTAAATCTCGTGGTTTTATGAATGAATCTGGTGGCCCAACTAAGGCGCTTGCTGATTTTTATAAGGTTGAAACTTTGAAAATAATTATTATTCATGATGAATTAGATCTGCTCTTTAATGCGCTTCGGATAAAACAGGGTGGGGGCGATAATGGTCATAATGGTCTTAAGTCACTTACCGCATCCTTTTCTACCTCAGATTACTACCGAATTCGAATGGGAATTGGTCGACCAATCGGTGATCAAGATCCAGCAGATTTTGTCTTAAAACAATTTGCTAAGGATGAAAAAAAAGAATTGCCACAGTTTATGCAACGCGGGGCTGATGCGGTTGAATCACTAGTTTTAAATGGCCTAGATAAATCTCAGAGTAGTTTTAACGGTTAAATCAGCCAGTATTACGAAGTCCTGCAGCAACACCATTAATAGTTAAAAGCAGAGCACGAGAAAGTAATGGATCAATGTCTTTTTGAGTACGGACCCGCTTAAGCAGAGAAATTTGCAGCAGTTGTAAAGGCGCAAGGTAGGTATCGCGCACCTGCAGCGTTCTAGCCAAAATAGGTTGATTACCTAAAACCTCAGATTTATTTGTCAGTAGTAGCAACTCTTTAACAGTTAACTCAAACTCATCTTTTATTTGATCAAATATTTTATGAAGTGAAGGATCAACTAGTGTTGTTACATAACGCGCAGCGATTTCTAGATCGGTCTTAGCTAAGGTCATCTCAACATTACTTATAAAGGTTCGGAAGAAGTGCCAATCCTTAAGAAGGGTTTTTAGTAGATCAGTCTTACCTGCCTCTCGGGCTGCCTTAAGTCCAGAGCCAACTCCATACCAACCTGGCACAATCTGACGAGATTGGGTCCAGCCAAATACCCATGGAATTGCTCGTAGTGATTCTAAGCCGGTAGATGAATCTGCTCGCTTAGATGGCCGTGATCCTAAAAATAGATTTCCTAGTTGTTCAACAGGTGTTGAAGCATAAAAGTATGCAGGCAGATCTGGTTGATCAACTAAGTTTCGATAAGCAGAAAAAGCGTTTTCACTAATTAAATCCATACATGAATTCCAACTATTTAAATCATCGATTGGCTGTCTTGGCTTGCGATTTAGCACAGTTGCCTCAAGAGCGGCAGCAAGAGTTAACTCTAAGTTTTCTTTTGCCAAAGCCGGCAGCCCATACTTATCGGAGATAACCTCACCTTGCTCCGTCATCTTTATGTGACCATCAATTGATCCCCATGGAAGTGCAATTAAGGCATCATATGTTGGTCCACCACCGCGGCCAACTGATCCTCCGCGGCCATGAAATAGTCGTAATCTCACACCATGTTTAATTGCAACATCACGTAATTTTCGTTGCGCTTTATGAATCTCCCACTGGCTAGTTGTGATGCCTGCATCTTTATTAGAGTCAGAGTAACCAAGCATTACCTCTTGTGTATCACCACGTAATTTAACAATTTTACGATAGCTGGGATTACTCAGCAGTTCATCTAATATTTTATCGGCTGTTCTCAACTCTGCCACAGTTTCAAGAAGTGGCACAAAACCAATCTTTGCATATGGCTTTTTATCAGTTAGTGAAACTAAGCCAACTAACTTACCAATTAATACCGCAGCTAATACATCGTTTGCTGACTTAGTCATTGAGATGATGTAACTCTCAATTACCTCAGAACCATACTCAGATATTAGCTCAGCAATTGCCGTAAATGTATTTAGGCACTTACTTGATGGTTCATCAACTCCTTTTGTATCTGGAATTTTTTCCGATAATAACTCTTTATTTATTACCGCACTACTTGAACTACCAAATAAATTAGATATTAAGTGGTGGTGAGCATCTGAGTGTTCACGAATATCCATAGTTGCATGGGTTATGCCAAAGGCTGAGATCGCTCTAGTGATTCGCTCAAGTAATCCATTTGCAATTAACTCGCCATTATGTGCCAGTAATGAGGAGCGCATAATTTCAAAATCTGCTAATAGTTCAGCAGTATCTAAGTAGCTCCGGCCAGCAATATGTGGTGTGCCATTTGTATGCCGCGCTTGGGTAATAGCCAACTTATGCCTAATAGCCGTAGCTTTTAATCGGTAGGGCTCTTCAACATTAATTCTTCGGTACCGATCTTCAATCTCTGGCAGCAACTGTAAATCTTTAGCTACAGATTTCTCTAATTCAGCTGAAACACCCGCCAACTTAGTTGAAACCGAGAGTGCTTGGCGCAGTTCATCTAAATGTTTAAATGCCGTGCGTGTAAAGTGCGCATTCTGTAAGCGGATAGTTGCCTTAGTTACATCAGCGGTTATATGGGGATTACCATCTCGATCACCACCAATCCAAGTACCAAATGAAAGCGGCCTGGCAGTTAGTGAAAGATCAATACCTAACCGCTTAACCTCACTAGCAAACTCAGCTAGTACCTCTGGCACACTCTCAATCAGTAACTCATCTAGATAGTAAATAGAATTAATAGCTTCATCTAATGGCTCTGGCCTACCTAACCGAAGCTCATCTGTTTGCCAAAGCAAATCGATACTCTCGGCCAACCTTTGAGTCTGCACTTTACTCTCAGGTGTTTCTAGTAACTGCGCAATTGTTGTCATCTTACTTAGAACTGATCGGCGTGCTGCCTCAGTTGGGTGAGCGGTAAATACTGGTCTGACTGAAAAGTTATCTAACCAGAGTTGTAGATCTTTTTCATCAAAGTCTTTACTATTTTTTTGTGCTAGCAGAATATTATCAACTGCTCGGCTTAGCCAAGATCCACTAGATTTATGTTCTGCGGCTAACACTTTAGAGCGATTTACCTGCTCCGCCACATTTGCTAAATTAAAAAAGTTACTAAAGGCTCTAACTAATGAGATTGTTTGTTGATCAGTTAATTTATTTAAAATTTCATCTTGACCACCAGCTCGGCCAGCAAGCCTTACCGACTCCACCAATGCGAGTAATTGCTCACCCTCTTGTCGCACCAAGGTTTGACCCAATAAATCTGCCAACCGGCGAACATCATTACGTAAATCTGTGTTTTCAGAGGCTGCACTCATGGCGTAATCATTACAGGTTATTAATTAAGCCGGCGCACCTTTTGGCAAAGGGCCGCAAAATGAGCGGTTAGAATTGGCTCTGTAACCCCCCTTCATTTATGGAGCGGGGGTATGTGGCGTTTATTTAGAGAAAGGGGGAGGTAATGATAAATCTTTTCACCACACTCTCTGCGCCCATTGAAAAATACTTAGCACAAGCAGATGAACTAGTTGCACCCTATGCCTCACATGCATTATTGGCCACCACCGCCAACTCACCACTGTTACTAGTAACTACCTCAACGCGTTTAGCTGATGAGTTGTCAAAAGAGATTACATCATTAATTGGCCAAGATCAGGTTACTAACTTTCCGCCTTGGGAAACTTTGCCCCATGAGCGACTAAGTCCTAAAGCTGACACAGTTACAGCCAGATTTAAGGCATTAGATCAAATTACCAATAACAAGATAAAAATTGTAGTTTGCTCAATTAGAGCACTACTACAACCAATTATTGCTAATGATTTAGATACTTCGCGGATAAGAATTACACCAGGAGAGCAGATTTTAATGATTGATTTAATTACTCAATTAAGTCAATTTGGTTTTACTAGGGCAGATTTGGTTGAGCGAAGGGGTGATTTCGCCGTACGGGGTGGAATTTTAGATTTATTTCCAGCGGATAAAGAGCATCCAATACGAATAGATTTCTTTGGAGATGAGATTGATAATCTATCTTTTTTTGCAATCTCTGATCAACGCTCACTTACCAAAATTGATGATGAGTTAATAATCTATCCATGTCGTGAGTTACTACTTGATGAGCAGATAAAAAATCGAGCAGTGATTTTAGGTAAAGAGTTTCCCCAACTTACTGAGCTGACTGATAAATTAATGCAAGGCATTACCTTTGAAGGAATGGAATCACTTGCTGCCGGATTAGTTGGTGAATTTAAAAGTATTTTAGGTTTTCTTCCTAAGAGTACTCAGATTTGGTTTATTGATGAACCAAGGCTTAGGTCAAGAGCAGCAGATTTAATTACTACTAACCAAGAGTTTTTAGCAGCAACCTGGTCAAATCTTGCATGGTCGCAGGAGAAAGATATAGCGCCCCCACTTGATCTGACTGAGCAATTAGGCAGAGGTGGTTTTTATGAACTAGTAGAGATCGAAAGATTAGCTAGCGACCTTAACTTCTCTATGAGATCCTTAAATCTTTACCCCAGTACACCAGATCAAATAGTTATTGATTTCCTTGATGAAATAGGCAGTTATGGCGGTAAGTATGAGCAGGTGATATCTGATATTGCGCAGTGGCATAAAGCGGGATATCAAGTGCTCTTTACCGCTGCAGGAGCTGGCACATTAAAGCGGTTTTCTGAGTTACTTAATACCTCTGATTTGCCGAACCAAATAATCAAAGAGGTGGGTGAATCACCCAGTGGTGATTTAATTAATTTAATCAGATCTGACATACAACATGGATTTATTAGTGAAAAATTTAAGATAGTAGTTGTAACAGATAAAGATATCTCTGGTCAGCGTTCTGCAGATAAAGATTTAGCACGCATGCCATCTAGGCGTAAAAAAGCAATTGACCCACTGCAGCTTAAAACAGGGGATTATGTAGTTCACCAACAACATGGGGTTGGTAGATATTTAGAGTTAATTAATAGAAGTGTGGGTGGAGTTTCTAGAGAGTATTTAGTTATTGAGTATGCCTCAACAAAACGGGGACAACCTGCAGATCGATTATTTGTTCCTACCGACACACTCGAGCAGGTAACAAAGTATGTAGGTGGTGAGGCACCGGCACTTCACCGAATTGGTGGCGCTGATTGGCAAAACAGTAAACGTAAAGCACGTAAAGCGGTAAAACAAATAGCGGCAGAGCTAATCAGATTATATGCAGCACGAATGAGTGCCCCTGGCTTTGCTTTCTCTCCAGATACACCATGGCAAAAAGAGTTAGAGGAGAGTTTTGCATTTGTAGAGACTATTGATCAACAGGCAACTATTGATGAGGTTAAGCAGGATATGGAAAAACCAAATCCTATGGACCGGATTGTTTGCGGTGATGTTGGGTATGGAAAAACTGAGATCGCAGTTAGAGCTGCTTTTAAAGCTGTGCAAGATAGTAAGCAGGTTGCAATTCTTGTTCCAACCACATTACTTGTCCAGCAACATTTCACTACTTTTTCAAATCGTTACGCCGGATTTCCAATAAAAATCGCAGCCTTGTCTAGATTTAATACACCGCGTGAAAGTAAAGAGGTGGTAGCAGGTCTTAAATCGGGTGTGATTGATGTGGTAATTGGAACTCACAGATTGCTATCAAAAGATATTGAGTTTGCAAATCTTGGCTTACTAGTAGTTGATGAGGAGCAGAGGTTTGGTGTTGAGCATAAAGAGGAGTTAAAGAAAGCAAGGACAAATGTGGATGTACTGGCAATGTCAGCCACACCAATCCCAAGAACACTTGAAATGGCAATTACTGGAATTAGAGAGATGTCTAATATAACTACGCCACCAGAGGAGCGACATCCAGTTTTAACATATGTAGGACCCTATGATGAAAAACAAGTAACTGCAGCAATTCACCGAGAGTTATTAAGAGATGGACAAATTTTTTATATTCATAATCGAGTTGAAAGTATTGATGCCGTAGCGCAGCGAATTAAAAAGTTAGTACCAGAGATAAAGATTGCTATCGCCCATGGTCAGATGAATGAGAGGATATTAGAGGAGGTAATTTTAGGGTTTTGGAATAGAGAGTTTGATTTGCTTCTATGCACAACAATTATTGAAAGTGGAATTGATATTCCAAATGCTAATACTTTAATTGTTGATAGATCTGATTTATTTGGGCTATCCCAGCTTCACCAATTACGTGGTCGAGTTGGTAGAAGTCGAGAGCGAGCCTATGCATATTTTCTCTACCCAACTGAGCAACCAATTACTGAGTTAGCCCATGATCGACTAACCACAATCGCAACAAATACAGATCTTGGTGCGGGTATGCAGGTTGCACTTAAAGATTTAGAGATTCGCGGTGCTGGTAATTTATTAGGCGGTGAGCAATCAGGTCATATTGCAGAGGTTGGTTTTGATCTGTATATGCGTATGGTGGCAGATGCGGTAGATGAGTTTAAGAGCGGCTACTTTGCAGAGAAGCCAAAAAATAGTGAGTGCAAAGTTGAGTTACCAATTAATGCACATCTACCAGTTGATTACATTGAATCGGAGAGATTAAGGTTAGATATTTATCGTCGAATGGCAGATGCCACAAATGATCTAGCTTTAGCTGAAATTAGATCTGAGTTATTAGATCGCTTTGGCCCATTGCCTGAACCTGCGCAGGAGTTATTAGCGGTGGCAGCACTTAGATTATTTGCAAAAAGCTTAGCCCTGACAGATATTGCTTTTTCTGGAAAAAGTCTGCGCCTGTCACCAGTCTCACTGCCAGAATCTGCACAACTGAGGTTAGCCCGACTATACCCAGGGTCAATCTACAAAAACGCCAGCCAAATTCTCTTAGTTGCTAGACCTGTTGCTGCAAATTGGATAGAAAGTGCACCGATAGGGGATACTTCAACTATTGAATGGGTAGAGACAGTTCTGCACAATCTGATTGCCCCAACTGCTAGTAAATAACTAAAGGATAAATACAATGCAATTTTATAAGAGAGTACTCACTGGGTTGATAGTTGTATCTCTTCTTACTGGTTGCAGTGAAATGAGTTCTGGTGTAACAGTTGGTAAAAAAGAGATAAAAGCTAGTGAGATTCAAAAGTCAGTTGATGAAGTTTTAGTTGCTCGCAAAAATATAGACACCTCGCAGATGGAGTTAGTAGAAGGCCCTGAATTACTTCGTAATCAAGCACAATTTGTAATTATCTCTAATGTATTAGACAAAATTGCAACCGATATGAAGTTATCGGTGACGCCAGCAGATATAGCCGCGCGGCGCGCAAATATTATTACTCAAATTGGCGGCGAAGGTGAGTTACCTAAAGCTCTAGTTGGCGCAAGCCTTGCAAAGTCAAATCTAAATGCCTACTTACGTATTTTAATTATTTCAGAGCGAGTGACTTCAGAGATTATAAAATCTGGTACGCCAGAGAGTGAATCAGCTGATGCGGTAACAAAGATTGTCACAGAGGCAGCAGCTAAACTTGGCGTGAAGGTAAATGCTAAGTATGGAAAATGGAATCCAAAGAGTGCAACAATTGATACTGCCGATGTAACCGATGGCGCAGTAACCCCACTTCCATAATTAAATAAACTGAAGTTATGAGTTCAGAGCTAACCAGGCTTCGCGAGGTTATGGACAAACTTCGCTCACCCGGTGGCTGCCCATGGGATATCGAGCAAGACCACGCCTCACTGCTTAAATTTTTACTTGAAGAGTCCTATGAGTTTATTGAAGCAGTTGAAGAAAATGATCAAAATGCAATTCAAGAGGAGTTAGGTGATCTACTGCTGCAAGTATATTTTCACTCTCGAATTGCTGAAGAAAATAAAGATCAACCATTTAATATAGAGGATGTTGCAAAGACGGTGGCTGATAAATTAGTGCGACGTCATCCCCATGTTTTTGGTGATACTAAGGTTGAAAATAGTGCGCAGGTGCTAGCAAACTGGGAGGTAGCAAAAGCAGCTGAGAAGGGACGAAGATCGGCTATTGATGGCGTGCCACTTGCCCAACCAGCACTACCACTTGTAGCTAAGTTGCTCTACCGAGCTGAAAAATTTAATTATGAAATACCAATTAACCAAATGATGAAATTGCCAACAGAAATGGAAGAAGATCAATTTGGTCAACTTTTACTTGGCCTAATTGCACAAGCGGTAAGTAAAGGCCTTGATCCAGAGGCGGCGCTACGAGGAGCAGCCAAATCATTAATTGCGCAGATTCAGGCGCATGAGACAAGGTAGAATTAACTCATACCCAAGTTTTATAAATAGTTTTTAGGAGAGATTGTGGCGAAAATTAAGTCAGTCAAGGCCAGAGAGATTTTAGATTCCCGAGGAAATCCAACTGTCGAGGTTGAACTTACTTTAGATGATGGCACTAACGCACGGGCTGGTGTACCCAGCGGTGCATCAACTGGTGCATTTGAGGCAGCAGAGCTTCGTGATGGTGGTAAGCGCTACTTAGGAAAAGGTGTGCAAGCGGCGGTAAAGAATGTAAATGAAAAGATCGCACCTGCTGTAGTTGGCCTTGATCCCCGGCAGCAGCGCCATATTGATGAGAAGATGATTGAATTAGATGGCACAAAAAATAAGTCAAACCTAGGTGCTAATGCAATTTTAGGTGTTTCACTTGCAAACGCTAGAGCTGCTGCTGCAAGTGCGGATATATTCTTCTTTAGATATATTGGTGGCTCTACTGCAAAGACTTTACCGGTGCCAATGATGAATATTTTAAATGGCGGCGCTCATGCTGATACCAATGTTGATATTCAAGAGTTTATGGTTGCACCAATTGGTGCAGATACCTTCAAAGAATCCTTACGTTGGGGCGCAGAGATTTACCACAGCTTAAAGTCAGTACTTAAGAAACAAGGGCTAGCAACTAGCGTTGGTGATGAGGGTGGTTTTGCACCTAATCTTGCTAGCAATCGAGCAGCACTTGATTTAATACTTGAAGCAGTAGATCTTGCCGGCTTTAAAGCTGGTAAGGATATTGCACTTGCTATGGATGTAGCAGCAACAGAGTTCTTTGATAATGGCACATACAACTTTGAGGGTAAGAAATTAACCTCAGAACAAATGATCACTTACTATGCCGAATTAGTAGCGGCGTATCCATTAGTTTCAATTGAAGATCCACTAGATGAGAATGATTGGGCTGGCTGGGCAAAGTTAACTGCTGATCTTGGCGAGAAGATTCAAATTGTCGGCGATGATCTATTTGTAACCAACCCTGAGCGACTTATGCGGGGTATTGAAAGTAAGACCGCTAACGCATTATTGGTCAAGGTAAATCAAATTGGTACATTAACTGAAACAACTGACGCGGTGAATTTAGCTCACAAGCATGGTTATCGTTCAATGATGAGCCACAGATCTGGTGAAACCGAAGACACCACAATTGCTGATTTAGCAGTTGCATTTAACTGTGGTCAGATTAAAACTGGCGCCCCAGCTAGATCTGAGCGAGTTGCTAAATACAATCAACTACTAAGAATTGAAGAGGAGTTAGGTAGCTCTGCAATCTTTGCAGCTCGCGCCGCTTTTCCTCGCTTTAATAAGTAAATATGCCTAGGCGGAAATTTTTTGCAGCTCAGTTAATATCTGCATCCCGCAAATCAATTAAATCTGCTCTTAAACAACGTGGATTGTCCAACCGCGCCTTGGTTGTGGGAATTACCTTATTTGCACTAGCAGTAACTCTGGCGCCACCAATTCAACATTACTTCACACAAAAAGCTCAGATTAATTCACTGCGCACCCAATTAGCAGATAACAAAGCGATGTTAGAAAAGGCAGCAGCAGAGTTATCTAACTGGAATGATGAAGAGTATGTTGCAAGTCAAGCAAGAGCCAGGTTGCATTTTGTTTTTCCAGGTGAGCGCCAATACATCGTGGTGGGAGATGAGGCGATAACAGATACAGAGGAGCAAACTAAGGTCTCTGAGCAACTTCCAGTAGGACTTCCTTGGTACTCCAGATTAATTTCATCAATTACAAGCACAAATGTAAATCGTTAAATGGTTAAGCCAGAGAATGAATTTATAAGAGAGCAACCAACAGGTAAAGATTTAGAAACTGTGGCTGCCCAACTAGGTAGAACTCCCCGAGATGTTTCGGCAATTGCCCATCGATGTCCATGCGGAGCACCCGATGTGGTTGAGACTCCACCCCGATTAGCTGATGGCACACCATTTCCTACCTTTTACTACGCAACCTGCCCCAGGTTAACTGGTGCTATATCAACCTTGGAAAGCTCTGGCTTAATGGGGCAGATGAATGAACGCTTACAAAATGATAATGATCTTGCAGGTAGATATAAAGCAGCGCACTTAGATTATGAGGCGGCAAGATCTGCTCTAGCAAAGCAAGAAAATATAAATGTGCCAGAGCTAGCAGGTGTTACTGCAGGTGGA
Organism: Candidatus Nanopelagicus sp.; assembly: GCA_016462445.1. Classification (GTDB taxonomy): domain Bacteria; phylum Actinomycetota; class Actinomycetes; order Nanopelagicales; family Nanopelagicaceae; genus Nanopelagicus. Next base: position 11,749 of record JAEMTE010000006.1, read on the forward strand.
ATGCCTGACCGAGTTAAATGTTTGCACTCACTTATCGCTCACTCACTCGCTGCTGGCTTTGATGTAAATCCACTTGGGGATGAGGCTTTAATTGCACTAGATAATTGGTGGCTTACTAAGCCATGTAGTGAGATAAGTAATTTACTTGATGGGCAAAGTAATTGAGTCGAGTAGCAGCTATTGATTGTGGAACAAACTCAATCAGGCTTTTAATCGCCGATATTTCAAATGGAAATTTTCATGAAGTATTGCGCACAATGGAGATAGTCCGGCTTGGCCAAGGAGTTGACCAAAATAAAGCCTTTCATCCAGATGCAATTGCTAGAACCTTAACTGCTGTCACATTATTTCGAGATCAGATTGCAAGTAAAGGCGTTGAAAAAATTAGATTTTGCGCCACCTCTGCCACTAGGGATGCCACAAATCGAAATCTATTTATCGATGGCGTACGAGATATTTTAGGAGTTGAGGTTGAGGTAATACCGGGGGAAGAGGAGGCTGCTCTTTCCTTTATGGGCGCAACAAAGGAGTTAGATCAAAGTAATGGGCCCTTTTTAGTAGTAGATATCGGCGGTGGCTCTACTGAGTTTGTTTATGGTGATAAAAAAGTAATTTCGGCAAAGAGTGTAAATATTGGCTGCGTGCGAATGAGTGAGCGACATTTAAATACTCAGCCACCAACTATGGCGCAGATTTCTCAGGCAATAGTGGATATTGATATTGCAATCACCCAAGCAGCATCGGTTGTGCCAATTACAACTGCAAAAACCTTAGTAGCAGTTGCTGGCACAGCAACAACAGTTGCCGCCGCCGCTCTTAACTTGCCAGAGTATGACCGGCATATAATTCACTTATCAAAGATCTCTGCTCCAGCAGTTCACAAAGTAGCTGGTAGTTTTCAATCAATGAGTAGGGATGAGATCTCATCCCTTGGTTATATGCATCCAGGTCGAGTTGATGTAATCACCGCTGGTGCCTTGGTCTTATCTAGAATTATGGCTGCCACCGGGGCTAGCGAGTTTGTTGCATCTGAGTCAGATATTTTGGATGGAATGGCTTGGTCCTTAATAAGTTGAGCGAAGAATTTGAGGCAAGAGGTAGTGGGATTTGGCGGTGGAAAAGAGAAGGTAGATTTACCTCCTGAAGATTCGCCCCTGTAGCCCAATGGCAGAGGCATGCGACTTAAAATCGCACAAGTGTGGGTTCGACCCCCACCGGGGGCACGCTCAATTCGGCGAATCTTCAGTGAATTCTAAGTTTAACCACTCGGTAGGAATAGCAGTGGGAATTGGAATTAGTTAATATTTGTTTTACAAAAGCAGGCTATTCAAAACGCATAACCTACTTAAGCGATAAGAAGGAGAAGAATGAAGAGCTCAAACCCTGTACTTGGCAAGGCATTTGGTCAACCATCAAATAATCAGGTTGAACTATTGGAGTCCACCTTTAATGCTCCTGCCGCCTCATCAATTCGCACAGGTCGTATGACAATTGAAGATGTCATCGCTAAAACTGGATTTTTATTTACAATATTAGTTGTAGTAGGCGCATTCGCTTGGAATGCAAATCTTGGACAAGGTTCGATACTAATTGGCTTTTTAGGTGGCTTTGGCTTAGCAATGGTTATTAGTTTTAGCAAAAAAATTAGACCACCATTAGTAATTGCATATGCTGCCTTTGAAGGATTAGCACTTGGCACATTAAGCCATTATTACGAAGCGGTTTATCCTGGAATTATTAGCCAAGCAGTAATCGGTACTATCGCTGCCTTTGCTGGAATATTAATCTCCTACCGAAGCGGTCGCCTTCGTGCTACACCACAATTTACCCGCGTAATCATCGGTGCATCTATTGGTTACTTCATCATTGGATTAGTTTCACTAATCACATCATTCTTTGGTGTTGGCCAAGGTCGAGGTTTTTATGGCGTATCTGGTCTTGGCTTACTACTTGCAGTCGCTGGCGTTGCTCTTGCCAGCTTCTTCTTGGTATTAGATTTTGATCAAATCCAACGGGGCGTAAACTCTGGTGTTCCAGAGCAAGAGTCATGGCGTGCATCATTTGGTTTGATGGTAACCATCGTCTGGCTATACCTTGAGGTTCTGCGCCTGCTTTCAATTTTGCGCAACAGCCGCTAAATAAACTTACCTAACAGGGGTTGTGAGTGATCACAACTCCTGTTTGTTTTTATCAATAAGTAAATCAGTTTTTAAGTGTGACAACCTTGTTTCTGGCAAAATTATTGCTAATAAAATAGCAATTACCCAGATTCCGGCAGAGAATAAAAATGCAGTTTGGTAACTGTAGTTATCAGTTAAAAATCCAACCAATACTGGCCCAACAATCATTCCGGCATCTCCTGCCATCTGCCAGGCAGCAATTACCTGACCACCTCGGCCACGAATAATGTCGCCAACTACGCTGCCTGGTGCAGTTCCAACGTAGGCTCCACCTAAGCCAAATAGTGCCATTGAAATAAAGTAAAGAGTTGCATTGGTAGTAAAGGAGAGCATTAAAATTCCAAACAAAACAAATGTGCTACCAAATAACAACGCAGCTTTGCGCCCCTTTTGATCTGAGTACTTTCCTGCCTTCAACATAAATAGACCTTGCACTAATGCGCCAATGGTTAAACCAAGCCCGGCAATTGCAGCGGTGGAGTTTAATTCTTCAGTCACAAATATAGGCAAGATTGATGACCTAAGGCCAAATAAAATCCAGTTATTTATAAATGCTAGTGCTAAAGCAATTTGGTATGGTTTTAGGCGCATTGCCTGGCCCAAGGTGGTCTGCCCTAATTTACTAGTTGGGGCATCTACTTTCTTGCCTAATCTTTTTTCACTTAAGAAAAATAACGCTATTACGCCAGCAATTGCCAAAGTTATTGAGTAAACAAAAAATGGCGCCCTTAAAGAGATTGACGAAAGGATTCCCCCAAAGGCTGGGCCAGTAATGCCGCCTAGTAAGAAACCACCATTAAATAATGACTGAGCTCGCCCCCTGAAATCATCACTAACTGAGCGCATTAGTAAAGACCCAGCTGATACTGAAAACATTGAGGAGCCAAGACCGCCGAGTGATCTAAATATTAGTAATTGTTCATAGCTTTGTGCCAATGCAGTAAATAAAGTAAAGAAGGAGACCATAAATAAACCAAAGCCCAACACAGATCGCTCGCCAAATTTATCTACAAATTTTCCAGCCACTAAACCAGAGGAAAAGCGGACAATGGCAAAGCTTGAAATTATTAATCCGATTGCTGTTTTACTTACACCAAATGATGAGGCAAAGATTGGCAACGCAGGAATGATAAGACCAAAGCCAACTGCCACAAAGAAAGAAATCGAAGATAATATTGCAATCTCAGATGGCAGTTCAGCAAAAGGATTTTTGATGCGCTTTTTACTTTTAATTTAACTGCCGCCTCTTTTATCAGTGAAGCTATTTAAATACATCAGTTTGATGAGAATAAGTATGAGTTTACTCATTTTTCTTGTTAGTATCTACTTATGAAAGCAGTAATTGCCGAGAACCTAATTAAAACCTATAACAAAGGCTCAGTTAAAGCATTAGATGGCTTAAGCCTTGATGTTGAAGAGGGAACAGTTCTTGGTGTGCTGGGACCAAATGGTGCAGGTAAAACTACAGTGGTAAGAATATTAGCCACATTACTATCTCCTGATTCAGGTAGTGCAACTGTTGCTGGTATTGATGTATTAAAAAATCCAGAAGAGGTACGAAAAGTAATTGGTCTATCTGGTCAATATGCGGCAGTGGATGAAACATTAACTGGTTGGGATAACTTAATTATGTTTGGCCGGCTTTATCATCTCTCAGCAATAGATGCTAAAAGAAGAGCGGTTGAATTACTTGAGCAGTTTTCTTTAACCGATTCTGCTAAGCGGCCAATTAGAACCTACTCCGGTGGTATGCGCCGGCGCTTAGATCTTGCTGCTTCATTAATTATTCGTCCTAAAGTTTTATTTTTAGATGAGCCAACTACCGGACTAGATCCAAGAGGTAGGCAGGATATGTGGGGCGTAATTGATGAGCTAGTAAAAAGTGGAGTGACTTTATTACTAACTACCCAATACTTAGAGGAGGCAGATCACCTAGCTGATGAGATTGCAGTGATTGATCATGGCAAGGTAATTGCCCGCGGCACCTCTGATTCATTAAAGCGACAAGTTGGTGGTGAGCGACTTGAGATAGTAGTTGAGAGTGAAAATTTAGCAGCGGTAAAAGAGATTGTGGCAAGGGTAAGTGGCAGTGCGATTAATGTTGATGAAGGACTTCGCCAAATCTCTGCCCCAGTAACAACTGGCAGTAAAGCATTAATTGAAGCGGCTAAATTACTAGATGAGCAAGGCATTCATCCATTAGATATTGGGCTTAAGCGACCATCATTAGATGATGTTTTCTTATCACTTACTGGACATGTGGCAGAGGATAAAAAAGAGGAGGAAGTATTAGTTGGCAGAGGAAGGGGAAAGGGTAAATGATGAATGCAATATCTGATGCGCTAATTATTACTAAGCGCCAATTACTACAACTTGCCAGGGTGCCTGAGGTATTAATTTTCTCAACAATCCAGCCTATTATGTTTGTTCTCTTGTTCCGCTATGTTTTTGGTGGCTCAATTGATACTGGTCAACCTGGTGGATATGTACAGCTACTTATGCCCGGTATCTTTGTGCAAACAGTTGCTTTTACACTTGCAGCAACTGCAGTTGGCTTAGCAGCAGATATGCAAAAAGGTTTAATTGACCGATTTAGATCACTACCTATTTCTAGAGCAGCTGTGGTCTTTGGTCGCACATTAGGTGATGGTGTCTTAAATATTGTGGTGTTGGCTGCAATGGGAATAACCGGCTTTGTTGTTGGCTGGCGACCATCCTCTGGACCGATAATGATTACTTTAGGCTTTTTATTCTTATTTCTATTTGGCTTTGCTATGTCTTGGGTTGGAGTATTAATCGGATTAGCGGTTAAAGATGAGCGGGTTGCGCAGAATGCAACCTTTATTGCAGTATTCCCACTTACTTTTTTATCAAATGCCTTTGCCCCAACTACTGGTATGCCAAAGCCGCTGCAGTATGTGGCCGAGTGGAATCCAGTTTCAACAATGGTGGCTGGCTGCCGTCAATTATTTGGTCTACAAAATGAGTTTGGTGCTACCGCCGGCTCATTTCCAAGTGATAATCCATTGCTGATGTCATTAATTTATATGGTAATTATTATGGCAATTTTTATTCCACTAAGTATTAGAAAATACAGTAACGCAGCTAACAAGTAATTTAAGAAAAGAGTTTTGCCTCAAGTACTGCAACTGCAATTTGCTTGCCATTTGGCGCGGTGTATTTAACGCTTTGCCCAACCTTAGCTCCGAGTACTGCTGCCCCTAGTGGAGATTTCTCAGAGTAAACATCAACACCACCACTTGCAATCTCACGTGAGCCAAGTAGGAAGTTAAGGTGATCCCCACCAATATCAACTGTTACTAACATGCCAAGTCCAACAACTCCTGATTCACTCACTGGGGGTGTGCCAATGTGAGCATGCTCGAGCATATGTTTTAATTGACGAATTCTTCCTTCAATTTTGCCCTGCTCCTCACGCGCTGCGTGATAGCCACCATTCTCTTTTAAATCACCCTCACTTCTAGCAGTCTCAATCTTTTTAATTATCTCCGCGCGAAGTGGACCCTCTAGCTCAATTAGCTCCGCCGCTAGACGATCTGCCGCTTCCTGGGTCAGCCAGGTTTGAGTTGGTTCGCTCATACAGTGAGAAAGGCTACTGGCAACTTGAAATTCCTGCATTTACTGCCCGCACCCGCGTAAAAATTGCGACGGTACGCTGATTATCACCAGGCTTAAGTGTGTTCGCTGGTAGCAGATCAACTACCTCACCAACTACATTTTTAGCAAAGTCGCGGGCGACTAATGAACAGCTGTGATTAATACTTAGATCCCGTACAGATACGGTATAGGTAATTGAAACTGTTTTACGATCCTCTGCTGTAAAAGAAATTAAATTAGAGCGCACCGGTGGATTTGCTGCATCTATCCCACTCCAAATAAACCAAGCAGCTGCCAGCAGCATCGCAGAGATGCTAAGCCAAAAACTACTTCGCCTGCGCGGGGTGATCCCATAGCGCTGGCGTAGCCTGGGATCGGTAAATACTTTGGGATGGGTCACAGCGTAAGTGTAGAACCAAATGGCCAGGGCTTAAGTAGGCTTACCTCATTCTTACAGGTGGGAGTTAATATGGATGAGGCTGGAAATTTTGATGTTGGAGTTGCTGGATCATTAACCATGATTTGCCTGACCTTAGCAATGGTCTTTTTAATGATTAGTTTTTATCGCAGATATAAGAGATTAATAGATCGCAAAGATCAAGAGTAGTTTTAATATTATGAAAAAAGCGGTTCGGTTAATCTTTCTCACCACAACCTGGCTGCTGCTAATTTTTGCAATGTTTGAGTTAGGTATGTGGCAGCTGCACCGGGCTCAAGATATGGCGGTAGCAACTGCGCCAAAGGCAGATCAGCCGCTGATTGAATTAACCCAGATCGCCTCCGCCGGCATGAACCTGCCAATCAAAGCGGTTAATCGAATTGTCTCTGCTGCTGGCAGCTACTCAAAAAGCTATATCGCCCCAGATCAAAAATTAGCCAACCAGCAGATTGTTGATTTAGATGTGCGGTTATTAAAGTTAGAAAGTGGGCATGCGATATTGGTGGCGCGAGGAGTAGCAGGTGATCCACCTGAACTGATTAATTCACCGGTTGCGGTAACTGGGCGGCTATATCCAAGGCAAAATGTTGATCGCGCTTTCACCGCCCCAGGCCTACTATCACGTATTGATCCAGCATTAGTTGTCAGCAAGGAGAACCCATTTTTATATGATGGCTACATAATCTTGCAATCAGAGAGATTATCTAATGGTGGGAAAAGTGAGATCTCATTAATCCCCACCCCGCAGATCTCCCAAGCTGTTCCAGGTTTTTATTGGCAACATATCTCATATGTTGTGGTTTGGTGGTTTATGGGAGTACTACTCTTAGTAGCACCTTTATTTCCACAACTGCGAAAGCCAAAGCAAGAGATGAAAGTGAGAGTTAAAAAATGAGTGGTGTAATTATTAGATTTCGGATCATGGCAATCTGGGCTGGGGCGATGTCACTTTTGCTTTGGTTTATCTATATGCCAGCAAAGTATCTAATCTCTGATGGTGATTTTTATCAGCGATTTATTTGGATTCCAATTGTGCATGGCTTTACCTATCCGATCTATCTCTTAGCCGCCCTGCACCTATGTATCGCAAAGCGAAAATCCCTAATTAGCACAGGCTTATTTCTACTAGCTGGCACCTTGCCGGTGGCCTCGATTTGGATTGAACGAAAGATAAGAGGGCAGGGCCTTAGCTAGCCTCTTGGGTAAAAGGCTTCATCTAATCTTTACCTTTAGATTATGCGTGTCTGCGCAAAAAGTGTTGGCTAGTAATTTATCGTTTACTCATCTTCCAAAACCTTAAGCACAACTAAACAGATTGCGATAATAGAAATTGGCTAGTGAATCTATTGTCTTAAAGTCAGTTGCAAACAAGCCCCTTCCTGCCCGAATCACATATGTTTTAGATACCAGCGTTTTATTAGCTGATCCAGTAGCGCTCACAAGATTTGCTGAGCATGAGGTAATCATTCCAATCACTGTAATTGGTGAGTTAGAGACAAAACGTGATCACCCAGAGCTTGGTTACTTTGCCAGAGCCGCCCTTCGCACTCTTGATGATTTACGTGTGAAAAGTGGCCGATTAGATCAATCTATAACCATTAATGATGAGGGTGGCTCATTATCTGTTGAGTTAAACCACTCAGATGTATCAAAGTTGCCGGCTGGATTTTTGCGTGATGGTTCAAATGATTCTAGAATTTTAGCAATCGCAAAAAACTTAACAGCAGATGGCAGGCGAGTAGTTTTAGTAACTAAGGATCTACCACTTCGAGTTAAAGCCTCCTCAGTTGGAGTTGAGGCGCAGGAGTATCGGGCGGAGTTAGCTAGCACCAGTGGCTGGAGCGGGATGGTGGAGGAGAGTGTTGGCTCAACAATTATCGATTCACTATATGAAAAAGATCGCATCCAGCATGAGTTAGCAAAGACTCACCCTTGCCATACTGGAATTGTTTTGCACTCAGAAAAGGGAAGTGCGCTCGCCAGGGTTACACCAGATAAGCATCTGCAATTAGTACGAGGGGATCGAGCCGCCTTTGGTCTGCACGGGCGAAGTGCTGAGCAACGAGTGGCATTGGATATTTTGTTAGATCCAGAGATCGGCATTATCTCTTTAGGCGGGCGAGCTGGAACTGGCAAGAGCGCTTTGGCATTATCGGCCGGCCTTGAAGCAGTCTTAGAGAAGCGCTTACATAAAAAGGTAGTTATCTTCCGCCCCCTTTATGCAGTAGGTGGGCAAGAGCTTGGTTACCTTCCTGGATCTGAGAATGAAAAGATGTCACCTTGGGCTCAGGCAGTCTTTGACACCCTAGGCGCCCTAGTTAGCCAGCAGGTAGTTGATGAGATTGTGGAGCGGGGCTTAATTGAGGTGTTGCCACTGACCCATATCCGAGGACGCTCCCTTCATGACTCCTTTGTAATTGTTGATGAGGCCCAATCCCTAGAGCGAGGGGTGCTCTTAACAGTTCTCTCTCGAATCGGACAAGGCTCTCGAGTTGTGCTAACCCATGACATCGCCCAACGGGATAATTTGCGGGTCGGCCGACATGATGGCGTGGTGGCGGTGGTTGAATCTTTAAAGGGTCACCCCCTCTTTGCCCATATCACCTTGACCCGAAGTGAGCGTTCTCAGATCGCAGCCCTGGTAACGGAGCTGCTAGAGGAGCCAATTAACTTCACAAGTTGATCTTTTACCCCCTGCTGCGACATAACGGATAAATCGGACTTAACAATTTCTGACCTGCGGTTTTAATAATCAGATTGCCTGTGAATATAAACATACTCGCGCCACACGCCAGTATAGATTTGCCCACCCCCCATCTGGCTGGCACCCTGAAGCAGTCCAGAGAGCTGGATTTTCCGCAAAAGCGAGAAAGGCAGGGTAGCGATGAAGAGCTTTAAGCCACTTCACCACCCAAGTAGGGCACGCGCCCTCTCCCTTTCTGCTGCCCTCTTGGCCTTTTTTCTAATGGCGGTCGAACCTAGCTACGCCTCCAGCACTATGCAGGTTTATGTCAACATCCCAAATACCCCAGCCACCCCATTTCCGGGAGGGGATGATTACCTAGATCCCAACCCAGGCGTGCCATCCCTACTTGAGTTAGGAATGGTCAAGGCGGTTGATGCCTCAGCGATGGCGCTGCTTTCAATTGCTGCCCGCCAGATTGAGTCAGCCCGCCAACCAGCCGGGGCTAAGGCATTTGCCAAGGAGCTTGCCCTCAACACCTATCAATGGTCAGATGACCAATTTGATTGCCTAAATAAAATTTGGACTAAAGAGAGTCATTGGAATTATAAAGCCCGCAATAAAATCTCAGGTGCTCACGGTATCCCCCAAGCGCTACCGGCTACCAAGATGGAGTCGATCGGAACTGATTGGCGCACCAACCCTGTTACCCAAATTACCTGGGGACTTAGCTATATCGAAAAGCGTTATGAGACCCCATGCCGGGCATTGGTTAAATTCAAACGCTCTAACTGGTATTAAAAGCTTTACTTTATTTTATATTAATTAGGCCGCTGGCCAATATTTAACGGTTTGCGGGTTTGGGCATAAAAATCATTTCCTTTATCATCAATAATAATAAAGGCTGGAAAGTTCTCCACCTCAATCTTGAAAACCGCCTCCATACCCAACTCTTCATAATCTAAAACCTTAACCTTTTTAATACAATCCTGGGCAAGCCGAGCCGCTGGTCCACCAATTGATCCTAAATAAAATCCACCATGCACTTTACATGACTGGCTAACCTGCTCTGAGCGATTTCCCTTTGCCAGCATTATCATCGAACCACCTAAAGCTTGAAACTGCGCCACATATGAATCCATTCGACCAGCTGTGGTTGGACCAAAGGAGCCAGAGGCGTAACCGGCTGGAGTTTTAGCAGGGCCGGCGTAATAAACTGCGTAATCTTTTAAGTATTGCGGCATTGGTTTTCCGCTATCGATCAACTCTTTTATCTTTGCATGGGCAAGATCGCGGGCTACTACCAATGTTCCAGAAAGGCTTACCCGGGTCTTGGCTGGATATGCTGATAATTGAGCCAAAATAGCCTTCATCGGCTGATTTAGATCGATCTTAATCTCATCCTCTGCTAAATCATCAATTGTTGTTGCAGGCAGAAAGTGGGCTGGCTCAGTCTCTAACTTTTCAATAAAGACGCCATCCTTTGTAATCTTTGCCTTCACTTGACGATCTGCTGAGCAGGAGACTGCAATTGCAATTGGCAAAGATGCGCCATGCCTAGGTAATCTAACAACTCGCACATCATGACAAAAGTACTTACCACCAAATTGGGCGCCAATACCAATATCTTGGGTTAGCTTTAAAATATCTTTCTCAAGCTCAAGATCTCTAAAGCCATGACCGGTCTTAGCATCACCTTTTGTAGGCAGTGAATCTAAGTATTTAGTACTTGCTAATTTTGCAGTTTTAACTGTGTACTCAGCACTGGTGCCGCCAATGACCACAACTAGGTGATAGGGCGGACAAGCTGATGTTCCCAGGGAGCGAAGTTTTTCATCTAGCCAGGTGAGAAATGATTTTGGATTTAAAACCGCTTTGGTCTCCTGATATAAAAATGATTTATTAGCACTACCGCCACCTTTGGCAATAAATAAAAAGTTGTACTCATCTGCATGGTCGGTATCGGAGTAGATCTCAATCTGAGCAGGCAGATTATTGCCTGTGTTCTTCTCCTCCCAGGTGGTAAGCGGTGCTAATTGGGAGTAGCGCAGATTTAATTTAGTAAATGCATCATAAATTCCTTTAGAGATTGAGATTTCATCCTTTTCACTCGTCAATACCTGCTGCCCCTTTTTGCCCATCACAATTGCAGTACCGGTGTCTTGGCACATCGGCAAAATACCGCCGGCTGAGATATTGGCATTTTTTAGAAGATCTAAGGCAACAAAGCGATCATTTGGGGAGCTTTGTGGGTCAGATAAAATATTTGCCAGCTGTTGTAGATGCTCAGCCCTTAGGTAATGGGAAATATCATGCATGGCAACCTGAGTTAAGTTTTCAATTACCTCAGGAGATACTTTTAAAAACTGCTTGCCATCGGCGCTAAAGCTACTAATGCCCTCCTTGGTAAGAAGGCGATACTCGGTTTTATCCTCACCAATTGGCAGCAGATCCTGATAGGTAAACTGGGGGGCCATGGGATAAATCTACCCACTCCTTGATCAATTAGGATGTGTTCATGAGCGAGGTCACTAAAAAACGAGTATTACTTGCTGCACCTCGCGGTTACTGCGCAGGTGTTGATCGCGCCGTTGTCACAGTTGAAAAAGCAATAGATCTCTATGGCGCACCGGTTTATGTTCGTAAGCAGATTGTTCATAACAAACATGTAGTTGCCACCTTAGAGGCACGGGGTGCGATATTTGTTGATGAGACTGATGAGGTGCCTGAGGGAAAAATCGTAGTTTTCTCAGCCCATGGTGTCTCACCTGCAGTTCATCAAAGTGCTGCGGAGCGAAACTTAAAAACTATTGATGCCACCTGTCCATTAGTTACCAAGGTTCACCATGAAGCCCGCCGATTTGCTGCAGAGGATTATGATATTTTATTGGTAGGACATGAAGGACATGAAGAGGTTGATGGCACAGCAGGTGAAGCCCCAGATCATGTGCAGTTAGTTGATGGAATTGAGAGTATTAAAGATATAAAGGTGCGAGATGAGAACAAGGTTGCTTGGCTCTCTCAAACCACCTTAAGTGTTGATGAAACACTGGCCACAGTAGCCGCTTTGCGCAAGCGCTTTCCTAATTTAATTGATCCACCAAGTGATGATATTTGTTACGCCACTCAAAACCGACAGGTGGCAATTAAAGAGATTGCGCCAAAGGCTGATCTAGTTTTAATTGTTGGCTCCACCAACTCCTCTAACTCAGTTCGATTAGTTGAGGTGTCCCTTGAATATGGGGCTAAAGCTGCCTACCTAATTGATTTTGCAGCCGAGGCTAAGGATGAGTGGCTAACTGGTGTTAACACCATTGGCGTCTCTAGCGGGGCATCAGTTCCAGAGATTTTAGTTAAGGATCTACTTATGTGGTTAGCAGATCGCGGATTTAGTGATGTTCAGACAATTACCGCAGCTGAGGAGCATCTGCTCTTTTCAATACCGCCAGAGTTGCGAAAGGATTTAAAGGCTGCCGGGAAGTGAGGTAGCACCCTTTTCTTTCTCTCGCTTAAACCATAAATACCAGGTAATACCTGCGCCAGTTAGTAAATAAAAAGAGACTGAGGCAAGGCCAGCTACTAAATCAATTAATAACTTAGTCGGGGCAAATGAACCGCCGCCGGCAGTTGGCATCAAGATAAGTGAGGCAATTAGAAGTGAGATTGGTGGGGCAACTGCGCTGACATAGGCGGTACCGCGCCGGCCTAAATAGATAGCGCCAAAGAAGGCGATCCAGATAGCTAGGCAGGTAATAATTCCTAGTGAGCGGCGAAGGATTAACTCAATTGCTTCAAAGAAAAATATCAATAAAAATTGTAAAACAATTACCCCAGCCTTGGTTAAGCCAGGCCCCTTTATTGGATTACTAATTGGCAGATTACTCATCTTTACCTACCTCTATCTCCTCTACCTCAATAAAATCATCATCACCTGAGATACTTTTTAACTCTCGCACCGCACCAGGTGAATCAGGGTACTCAATTGCTAACTTATCTTTATCACCACTGACCCCTAAATTATGGATTCTTCTAGCTGGACTTAAAACGGTGCGCTCAGCAGTTGGTATTAGATCCTCATAAGCCTTAGCAGTGGATGAGATTGCTTTACCAACTGCAACAATCTTGCCATGTAGCAATGTTATGTTCTTTAAAAATGTATTTGCCACCTTTTGAATCTCATCAGCATTATCTGCAAGTTTATTGCGGGTGAAGATATAACCAATAGTACGAAGCAGAGCCATCATTGAGGTTGGTGTTGCCACCGTTACATTTAACTTAAATGCTTTCTCTAAAAAGGCGGGATCAATCCGAAGTGCCTCAGCTAATAATGTTTCAAATGGCACAAATAAAACTACAAAATCTGGAGATCCAGCAGATTTGTGATAGCCACGTTTTGCCAGTGCTTCAACATGTTTAAGTAGATCTTTTGTATGTTGAGCAAGGAAATCATCGCGCTCACTTGCAACCTCAGTACCAAATGCATCTAAAAAGCGATCAAAGGGAAACTTTGAATCAATAAATATTGCAGAGCCCCCTGGCATCTTTACCGTGATATCTGGAATGCCAGATGAGTCAGCATCGGTAGTTGATTTTTGTCTGGTGTACTCATGATTTTCCCTAAGCCCTGCTGATTGCAGTAGTAATTCAAGTTGGGCCTCACCAAACTTTCCCCGCGCCTGAGAATTAGATAGGGCGCCAGCAATTTTTTTAGTCTCATCAAAGATTGACTCACTAGCCCTTCGCATCTCATTAATTGTGGTCTCAAGCTTTGCCTCTGCCTCGGTGCGAACCCGATTTGCTTCATGGGATTGAACCGATAATTTTTCAACAGTTGATTTCATTGCGGTAAGTTCGGCGGTTAATTTAATTGCGTTCTCTGTTTTGCCCCGCTCTGCCTCTAACTGCTTTTTATAATCATCTAATAGGGCGCCTTCATTACCACTTGATTTATTGCGCAACTTCGCCGCTAGGTAGCCAATCACGCCCCCAGCCAAAAGGCCGATAAGTAAGGAGATGATCGATGCGGGCATGGGGTTATAGTGGCAGGAAGAGGTGACAATCTTGCGTAGGCTTTACCCCTTGTGAGCCTTTCAATTGGAATCGTCGGTCTGCCAAATGTGGGTAAATCCACCCTTTTTAATGCGCTGACTAAAAATAATGTCTTAGCTGCCAACTACCCCTTTGCCACCATCGAACCCAATGTTGGGGTGGTGGGAGTTCCAGATGATCGCCTGCCGGTGCTGGCCAAAATATTTGCCTCTGAAAAAATTTTGCCAGCCGCCGTCTCCTTTGTTGATATTGCCGGAATTGTTAAAGGAGCCTCAGAGGGGGCAGGTCTTGGAAATAAGTTCTTAGCAAATATTCGCGAAAGTGATGCGATCTGTCAGGTAATTAGAGTTTTTAAAGATGGCGATGTTGTTCATGTTGATGGTGATGTTGATCCAAAGAAAGATATGGAGACAATTAATACCGAACTTTGTTTAGCTGATCTGCAAACTTTAGAAAAAGCGCTACCCAGATTGGAAAAAGAGGTGCGCACTATTAAGGAAAAAGTTCCAGTATTAAATGCAGCCAAAGAGGCGGCCCAGGTTTTAAATCAAGGACAACTACTTCGAGGAAGTAAGGTTGATCTCATCGCCATTGCCGAACTACAGCTTTTAACCGCTAAGCCATTTTTATATGTTTTCAATGTTGATGCGGCCGAGCTTTCTGATAATAAATTACGGGATGAGTTAGCGGCGTTGGTAAAGCCGGCTGAGGCGATCTTCTTGGATGCAAAGACTGAGGCTGAATTAGCTGATTTAGATGCGGCAGATGCGCTAGAACTACTTAAATCAATCGGATTAACTGAGCCAGGATTGACCACATTAGCAAGAGTTGGATTTAATACATTAGGATTACAGACATATCTAACCGCAGGTCCGAAAGAGACTAGAGCGTGGACGATTCATAAAGGTGATACCGCTCCAGCTGCTGCTGGTGTGATTCACACAGATTTTCAAAAGGGATTTATCAAGGCTGAGGTTGTGGCCTTTGATGAGTTAGTAACTGCCGGATCAATGGTGCAAGCTCGCGCCAATGGCAAGGTGCGAATGGAAGGCAAGGATTACGTAATGGCTGATGGCGATGTAGTGGAGTTTAGATTCAATGTCTAAAAAACAAGCACACTTAAAAGATCTCCCAATTAAAAAACGGGATAACCTGCGAAACGTAGCGATTATTGCCCACGTTGACCATGGCAAAACAACTTTAGTAGATGCGATGCTTTGGCAATCTGGCGCCTTTGCTGCCCATAAAAAACAGGGTGAGGGTCAAGATCGCATGATGGATTCAATGGATTTAGAGCGGGAAAAAGGAATTACGATCTTGGCAAAAAATACTGCGGTAAAACGTGGGGATACGATTGTAAATATTATTGACACACCAGGGCACGCAGATTTTGGTGGCGAGGTTGAGCGCGGACTGGAGATGGTTGATGGTGTTATTTTATTAGTAGATGCCTCAGAGGGACCACTGCCACAAACCCGCTTCGTACTTCGCAAAGCGCTACAAAAAAATCTACCAGTTATTTTACTTATTAATAAAGTAGATCGACCAGATTCACGAATTGCTGAGGTTGTTGATGAGACATACGCACTTTTCTTAGATCTAGATGCAAATGAAGATCAGATTGAGTTTCCAATTGTTTACGCATCCGCTAAAGCAGGACGAGCATCACTAGAACGTCCTTCAGATGGTGGCATGCCTGATAAAGAAAACTTAGATATTTTATTTGACACAATTTTTTCTGCTATTCCAGCTCCTGAGTACCATGAAGGTGCACCACTGCAAGCACATGTTACAAACTTAGACTCATCTCCCTTCTTAGGTCGCCTAGCTCTTTGCCGCGTAAGAGAGGGTGTTATAAAAAAAGGCCAAAGTGTTATGTGGATTAAAACCGATGGCACAAGTGAGCGAGTTAAAGTCTCTGAACTTCTAATTACCGAAGCATTAGAGCGAGTTCCAGCGATGGAGGCACACCCTGGCGACATTATTGCAGTTGCCGGAATTGAAACTATTACCTTAGGTGAAACACTTGCCGAGCTAGAAAATCCACATGCTCTGCCATTAATAACAGTTGATGAGCCAAGTATTTCGATGACAATTGGTATTAATACATCTCCGCTTGCTGGCAAGAGTGGCAGTAAGTTGACAGCTCGCCAGGTTAAGGGCCGCCTTGATGCTGAGTTAGTTGGAAATGTTTCACTTCGGGTTTTAAATACTGAGCGCCCAGATACTTGGGAGGTGCAGGGACGTGGTGAGTTACAACTTGCAGTATTAGTTGAGATTATGAAGCGCGAAGGTTTTGAGTTAACAGTTGGTAAGCCACAGGTAGTTATTAAGACAATTGATGGCAAGGTGCATGAGCCAATGGAGCGGCTATCTATTGATGCGCCAGAGGAGTACTTAGGTGTGATTACTCAATTAATGGCGCTTCGTAAAGGACGCATGGAGCAGATGGTTAACCATGGAACTAGTTGGATTCGTCTTGATTACCGAGTTCCATCTCGTGGCTTAATTGGTTTTAGAACTGAGTTTTTAACTGAGACAAGAGGAACTGGATTACTCCACCATGTATTTGATGGTTATGAAGCATGGCATGGAGAGCTGCGCACTCGCTCAACTGGTTCATTGGTTTCAGATCGAATGGGAGCGGTAACTAGTTACGCACTTTATGGAACTCAAGACCGGGGTTCAATATTTGTTGAGCCAGGAGATGAAGTTTATGAAGGTATGGTGATTGGTGAGAACTCACGAAGTGAGGATATGGATGTTAACTGCGTTCGCGAGAAGAAGTTAACAAATATGCGAGCCTCTGGCACTGATGAATCTGAGAGATTAATTCCAGCTAAGAAATTAAATATGGAGGGCGCCCTTGAGTTTTGCCGTGAGGATGAGTGTGTTGAGGTAACACCTGCAGTGGTAAGAATTCGTAAGGTTGTTTTAGATGGTTCCACTAGGGCGCGTCAGACTTCAAAGAATAAGCGGGCGAATGAGAACGCTTAATACTTAAGTAGCGTCAAACCCTCTCTTGTCAGGGGGCTAGCGTTAAATTAAGCCGTGGCTGCAGCAAAAAACACTCCAGAGTTAAGGCTAGTTAGAGCTGGCTTTAAAAGTGATTTAATTAATTTAGATCAATTAAATGAGCAGCAAAATCAGGTAGTAAATCACCGGGGATCACCCTTATTAGTTTTAGGAGCGGCTGGTAGTGGTAAGACAACCACCTTAATCTGCGCAATCACAAAGCGAATTAGCGATGGGGTTGATCCAAATACTATTTTGGCAATTACCTATGGCCGCCATAGTGCCAGCCGGCTGCGGGATCAGATTGCATCAGCAAATCCTGCAAATCACACCGTTAATGAACCGATCGCTAGAACCTTTCACTCAATTGCATTTTTAATTTTAAATGATCAACTTGCAAATACTCACTCTGAAGATAAAAAATATGTTTTATTATCTGGCGCCGAACAAGATGCCCAAATTAGAGAGCTGTTAGCAATTGATGCAGCAAATCCAAATGCAACATTATGGCCGGTAGAGTTAATTCCAGCTTTAACAACTAGGGGATTTGCTAAAGAGTTACGTGATTTTATTGGCAGAGCAACTGAGCGCGGATCATCCCCGGCTGAGTTAATAAAGTATGCCGATAAGTATCAGCAAAAGTACTGGCCAGCAATATGTGAATTTTGGCAGAGGTACCGCCAATCACTTGCGCTACGAGATGTGACCACATCGGCTTCATTAAATCGAATTGATCCAAGTGAAATTATTATTGCAGCTGTTGAAAAACTTGAGAGTAATCCAAATTTACTTGATAAGTATCAAAAGCTTTTTCAAATAATTTATGTTGATGAGTTTGAAGAGTCAGATCGGGCGCAACGGCGCTTGCTTCAATTACTAAGTGGGCAAGAGCTAATTATCTTCGCCGATCCAGCATCTGCAGTTGGCAGATTTAGAGGAGCTGACCCAGATAATTTACTAAGTGATTTAGAACAAGCTGGTGTAAAAAACATAGTTAAATTGCCGGCAAGTTTTAGAATTATTAAAGACCAACAGGTTGCGATGTTAAGTAGTGCAAGTGATGAAGCAAATTACATCGCCCATCAATTTAGATCAGCCCACTTAAGGCAGGGTGTGCCATGGTCGCAAATGGCAGTAATTCTTAGATCACCCGGTGCTCAAGTTGCCGCATTGCAGCGAGCATTTGCGATGAATGCAATTCCAGTTGAGATAGATGCAATTGCGCTCTCCCTTGCTGATAATCCAGCAATTAAACCAATTATTACTTTGGCACAAATCGCGCTCGGGCAGTTGAAGTTAGTTCCAAGTAATTGGGATCAGATTGAGGAGTTACTTAAAAGTGAGTTTGCTGGGGCTGATGCAATTTCAATTCGGCAGATGCGAATTTCATTAAGTAAAGAGCAGAAGGGTGATTTAACCAAGAGTTCAACTGAGTTAATACTAGATGCGCTAACTGCGCCAACTGCTGATCTACCGTGGGAGCAATTGCAGCCACTTAAGCGAATTAATGATTTACTAAAAGAGGTGAAAAAAGTTTCAAGTAGATCCAAAGATATTTCCGATTTGCTTTGGAGTATTTGGAGTAGCGCTAAAAATTATGAAGGTGAATTAATATCTACAAATTGGCAGCAACAAGCATTAGCAGGTGGAAATCGCGGCGCTATTGCAGATCAAAATCTTGATGCCTTAATTACTTTATTTGAGGTTGCTCGCCGCTTTAGCGAAAGACTTCCCGGTGCAAAAGCGGGATTATTTATTGATCAATTAATAAGTGAAAAGATTTTATCTGACAGTATCTCAGCCTCTGCCCAACGTGGTGAAGTAGTGCAGGTAATGACTGTGCACTCAGCAAAAGGTTTGCAATGGCGTTATGTGGCTCTCGCTGGCATGCAGGAGGGTAGTTGGCCAAACCTAAAACAACGTGGCTCACTCCTAGGCAGTGAAAGGTTAGTTGAAATATTTCGCCATGGCATAAGTAATCCCGCACAACTAGATGCGATATCTGCTTCAGGTTTAGCAGAGGATGAGAGGCGATTATTAAATGTTGCAACTACAAGGGCAACAGAAAAATTAATTATTACTGCAGTCTCCCAAGAGGATAATCAGCCATCTAGATACTTTGAAAAGTTTGCGCCAGATGAGATTGAGATAACTCAAACTGCAAGAGCAATTACCCAACCTGCATTAGTTGCAGATTTGCGCAGATTAGCTACTCGTGCAAGCAATAAGGAAGAGGCGGTATTTGCCCAAAGAATGCTTAAAACATTGGCGGTAAATGGTGTACAACGAGCAGAGCCAAAAAATTGGGTTGGACACTCTCCAATTTCAACTGATCTGCCCGTAATTAAAAGTGATGAGGTACTACGAATCTCACCAAGCTCCCTTGAATCATTTACCGAGTGCTCACTTAAATGGTTACTAGAACAAAGCGGTGGCAAAGATGCTGATTCAACTGCTCAAGTATTAGGAACTGCTATCCATGTGATTGCTGCGCAATTACTTGAGCAACCATCTCTTTCCCTTGATCAATTAGAGGATAAATTAAAAGGGGCATGGTCATTAATTGATATGAACAAGGGTTGGATTAAAGATTATGAGTATCGCAGGGCAGCTGCCATGCTTGAAAAATTTTATAGTTGGAATTTAAAAAATAAGAACACCCTTGTCGGAGTTGAGGAAAAGTTTGAGTTCAAATTAGGAAATGCGGTGGTATCAGGCTCAATTGATCGAATTGAATTAACTGCCGAAAATAAGTATTACATTGTTGATTTAAAGACGGGTGCAACAGCTATCTCATATGACAAAGCACTAGGTAATAAACAATTACAGAGTTATCAATTAGCGGTAGTAAATGATGGATTTAAGGAAAAGTTAGAACATCAGCAGGTTGCAGGCGCAGAGCTTGTGTTTGTTGGCGATCATAAAGCTAAAGATGCTAAGCCTCGCCCGCAGGATGCGGTAAAGGTTGATGAAGTAACGGCTGAGTTAACGCAAATAGCGCAGGGGATGAGTGATAAGAGTTTTGTTGCAACTATTAATGATCGCTGCCGCACCTGCGCAGTTAAATCATCCTGCCCAATTCAAACTCAAGGTCAGGCGGTGATTGGTAAATGAGTATCAAATACTCCGCACTAGATATTGCTAAACGCATTAGCGCAGTTGATCCAACCTTTAGAGTGCCAACCGATGAGCAGATTCCAATTATTCAAGCCCCCCTTGCACCCTCTGTTGTGATTGCAGGTGCTGGCTCTGGCAAAACTGAAACAATGAGCCAGCGAGTTTTATATTTAGTTGCCAACTCAATTATTACGCCAGATCAACTACTTGGCCTTACCTTTACTAGAAAAGCAGCTGGTGATTTAGCAAAGCGAATTAAATTTAGGCTTAAGCAGCTAAAGAGTGCGAATTTATTACCAGATCACTTAGATGAATCTGAATTAACAGTATCTACCTATCACTCATACGCAGGACGGGTTTTAGCAGACCATGCAATTCGTATTGGTATTGATGCTGATGCTGACCCAATTGGTGAGGCAGCGGCATGGCAAATTGCATTTGAAGAGGTGAGCAGGTTTGCTGGAAATGATCTACCAATAAATGGATCACCAAACTCAGTTGTTAAAGAGGTAATGGATCTATCTACGCAATTAGCTGAAAATGATCGAAATGCCGATGAGATTATTACTTATACTGAAAAACTATTAGCAAAGCTTTCAGAGTTCTCAGATCGTCAAACAAATCCAGTGCTTGAATTTAAAGAGGAGTTATCACAACGGCTTGCAATCTTGCCGATTGTGGCAGCTTTTGATAATCGTCGCAAACAACATGGCTTATTAACCTTTAATGATCATATGTCTATTGCGGCTAAGTTAGTTGAGGAGAGTAAGCAAAACCATAATGATGATATTGGGGTAATTGAGCGAAATAAATTTAAGGTTGTCTTACTTGATGAGTATCAAGATACATCTTTTAATCAGATTAAGTTCTTATCTAATCTCTTTGGTGATAATCACCCGGTAACTGCGGTAGGAGATCCAAATCAAGCAATTTATGGCTGGCGCAGTGCCAGCTCTGAGACCTTAGATACCTTCTCGCAATCCTTTAATAGCAAAGCAACCCGTTATACCTTACTTACTACCTGGCGAAATGATTCTGCTGTTTTAGATTTAGCAAATGTAATGATTGATGAGATTTCAACTACTAAGCAAATTGATAAATTAGCCGCTCGGCCAAAGGCAAAAACTGGTGAGGTAATTTGCGGAATTTATGAGACGCAAATTCAAGAGGGTCAGGAGATCGCAAAATACTTTGCTAAATACTGGTTTGATAAAGATCGAGAAAGGCTTGCTGCAAATGAAAAATCAACATTTGCGGTATTGGTAAGAAGCAGATCACAAATTGATTCAATTCAATCAGCTTTTGCCGAGTTAGATATTCCAACTGATGTGGTTGGTGTTGGCGGCCTAATTCACACACCAGAGATTTCAGACATTATTGCCTTACTTCGCACGCTAACCATGCCAGATTCTGGAACAGCATTAATGCGGCTATTGACCGGACCACATATAAATCTTGGAGCAAGGGATTTAATGGCGCTGGGTATATTTACCAAAAACTTTGCCAGATCAAATGATTACTCAAGGGGTAAAGAGTTAAAGCAAGCACTTGAGCAGAACATAGAGGTTATTTCAACCGCTGATGAGTTTGCCTCCGGTTCGATAATTGAATCCTTAGAGTTGTTATTGACCTTAAAGCAGGGTGAGTTTGTAAAGTATCAAGGTAGCCCGGCATTTAGTGAAGAGGGATTAGCAAGGCTGCGAAAATTTGCACTCTCACTTCGCGGCCTTCGCCGTAATTTAAATGGCTCAATTACTGAGGCAATTATTGAGGTGGAACAATTTTTATCACTTGATACTGAAGTATTAGTAAGAGATGGTTGGCAATCTGGTCGCAGAAATCTTGATAGGTTCTTAGATGAGGCAGCTAGATTTGAAAAAAATGGCGGCACATTACTTGGCTTTTTGCAGTGGCTAAAGATTGCTGAAGATACTGAAGGTGGTTTAAAGCCGGCAGAGGTGGATGTTAGAAGTGATGCGGTGCAAATTTTAACTATCCATTCAGCAAAGGGTGCTGAGTGGGATTATGTTGCAATTCCTGGTCTTGCTGAGAAAACCTTTCCAAGTGTTGGTAAGAAGTCAGATAACTGGGTTAAAAATGCTGGCTCAATTCCAGTAAGTATGCGGGGAGATTATGAGCAGCTGCCTTCAATTAATTTTGATTCTTTTTCTACAAATAAAAATCTAAAAGATGGCTTAGAGCGATTTGAAGATCAGTGGAAAGTGCGCAAATCTATGGAGGAGATGCGCCTTGCCTATGTGGCAATTACTCGAGCAAAGAAGGGGTTAATCTGCACAACCTCACACTTTAGAAATGGTGAAAAATTAGTAGATCCAAGTACTCTGTTTAATACCTTTGCTAATGCGCTAATTAAAATAAAAGGCGGAACAGTTCTTACTGATACGCCAATTCCAGAGGGTCGTAATCCAATTAAGGAAAATCCCACAACCGGTATCTGGCCAACAAGAAGCAGCAAATTAGATAAGTTAGAGGAGGTTGCAAAAGGAGTTGAAGCTGCAGCACCATTTACACCTAATGAGGTAAATAAGTTAATTAATGAAGCAACAACAGATACTCAAAGAGTTTCCTTACTCTCTGACATGCAGGTTATTCTCTCTGAAATCTCTAACCGAAATAAAAAGGTAGTTATTACTCTGCCAAGCAGATTATCTGTTTCAACCCTGCTTTATTTAGCAAAGGATCCAAAGGAGTTAGCACTCAGATTGCGCAGGCCGATGCCAAATCACATCGATAAATATGCCCGGCGCGGAACTGATTTTCACCTATGGCTTGAAAATCATTTTAAGCACCCATCGCTAATCTCTATGGATGATTTATTTAATCAAAGCAGCTCCGCACTTGCTGAAGAGTTTGCCGATGCCCCATTTGATAAATTAAAGAGTGCCTGGCTACTAAGTGAGTGGGCAACTAAGCAACCAGTTGGAGTTGAGGTTGGATTTGAAACAATGATTGATAACACCTTGATTCGAGGAAGAATCGATGCGGTTTATCAAAGTGGTGATCGATATGAGGTCATTGATTGGAAGACCGGTAAGGTCAAAGATGGTGATGACTTAGCAACAGCAGCAATTCAACTTGCTATGTATCGCCTGGCATACTCAAAATTAAAGAACATACCAATTGAAAATGTGAGCGCTGCTTTTCACTATGTGGCAGATAATCAAACAGTTCGGGTAGCAGATGTATTAGATGAAGCCGGCTTGATTGCATTAATTACCAATATACCTATTGAAGTTTAATCTCTACCCCAATTGGTAAGTGATCTGAAATATCACTCTTTAATGTTGGTATTGGCGTAACCTCTAAAATTTTAGACTTAGGCGACATAATGTAATCAAATTGAATCTTTGGATTCCAACTTGGATAGGTGGCCTGGCTAAGTAGTGATTTAAAGCGACTAACTTTGGTTGGAATATTGCCGGGCAGATTTAAATCACCAGTTAATATCTGCTCCCCAGGTAAAGTTTTAAGGTATGAGATAAGCCTATTTAATTGGAAGATATTTACTCCCGGCACAAATGAAAGATGTGTTGTTGTAATGGTAAAGCCATTAGCAAGTTCAGCGATTAGCGCAACTCGTGGTTCATCTTTAACATAAATAAATCTAACTCCCTTACCATTATCTTTTGGAATTAAAAGTGGCATACCAATTACTGATCGGCCTAGTTGCTTAACATATATTTTTTTAATCTCTTGATTTGTAGCAAAGCCGATTCCATATGTCATCTGGTTGGTAGCAGGTGAGTCCTGAGTAATAATTGATTGCGTTAGATTATCTATCCTCTGCCAACTTTCACCCGGTGTGCCAGATATTGTTGGTAGATACGCCCAATATTTAAGCCCCATACTTTGTGCAATTAGTTCGGTTTGATTTATAACTCCAGATCTAGGTTGCATACAATCAACCTCCTGCAAAGAAACAAAATCTGCTTTGTAATTACCTCCCACCTGCCCAGCTGCAGTAATTAAATCTGCTTGCCAATTTTGTGACCCAACTGGCGGAATTACCTGGCCATGCAAAAGATTCCAGGAGATTATTCGCATGCTTTTAGCGGAGGCGACAACCATGATGACAGGCTAGTAGGGTCGGCTGGTGATGGCGCCCATTAAACCGCTCAAACTTCCACTAGCAGCATCCCAAGTTGATCGATCTGCCCATTTGCGAAGTGATGAGGGTTACTTAAAATCAGCTTGGTCAAGTGCGCTAGTAATTACTTTTATGGATGAGAAGTTTGCAACTTCAGGTGATCAACTCAGCCTTGTTACTGGTGCAACTTTGGGTGAGTATCAATCTCAATCTGATTACTTCTTAGGTATTAAAGATGAGCAGGCTTTTTTTGTTCGCCACCTGCCACTTGAGGAGGGTAGCAAGTTAGAGCTTAAAACATTACGCGAGATTGGTGTGCATTTATCACCTCGGGATATTGGTCTATCTGTTCATGCCCAAGGATTAGCTAATTGGCACACAAAACATCCAAGATGCGCGCAGTGTGGCGCCGCTACCACTGTGATATCTGGTGGCTCTGTGCGCCGCTGTTTAATTGATCAAAGTGAGCATTATCCAAGAACAGATGGTGCGGTAATTGTGTTAGTAAAAGATGATCAAGATCGGGTATTACTTGGCCGGCAGAAAGTTTGGCCAAAGTATCGCTTCTCAACATTTGCCGGCTTTGTTGAACCAGGAGAGTCATTTGAGCATTGTGTTGTCAGAGAGGTTAGGGAGGAAGCGGGTGTCGAGTTATCGCAAATTAATTATCTTGGATCCCAGCCTTGGCCATTTCCAGCATCATTGATGATTGCATTTGAAGCACTCACAAACACTCCGCAGTTAGCCCGCCCTGATGGGCAGGAGATTGAAGAGATTCGTTGGTTTTCTAGAGCAGAGATGAAGGCAGCAATTTTAGATAAATCTTTAATACTGCCACTTGAAATTAGTGTTGCTCGCCAGATGATTAAGGCTTGGTATGGGCCAGGGGCTGAGGTTGATTTAATTGGAAGTGAATCATGGCGGTAGATAACGCACAGATTCTTGCCGATCTTGATCCAGATCAACTTGCAGTTGTTACCGCCATCCGTGGCCCAGTTTGTGTTATCGCAGGAGCGGGAACTGGAAAAACAAGAGTTATTACAAATCGAATTGCCTATGCAATTAATGCTGGTGTAACAGATCCCACCAAGGTATTAGCACTTACCTTTACCGCTCGCGCTGCCGGTGAGATGCGGGCCCGGCTTAGGGTTTTAGGAATTGCAAATGTAGCGGCTAGAACCTTTCACTCTGCCGCTTTAAAACAGCTTTTATATTTTTGGCCCTATGCCTTTGGTGGACAATTTCCTAAATTATTAACTACTAAATCTGGATTTATTGGGCAAGCAATTACTCGAGCAGAGCTAGCAATTCCAGCACAGGTTAACTCCCTACGAGAGATTGCCGGTGAGATTGAGTGGGCGAAGGTGCTTGAGATTTCACCAGATAATTACCAGGAGCAGGCGATTGCAAATAGTCGATCAGTTAGATTGCCAAACAATAAAAGCCAGAATGAGAACCTGGCGATGATCTCCCAGGTTTATGAAGCGTATGAATCATTAAAGCGGCAGGAGAGGTGCTTAGATTTTGAGGATGCCCTGCTACTTACAGTTGGCATGCTGGAGGAGGATCGGGCGGTAAGGGAGCGGGTTAGAGATCAATATCGCTACTTCACCGTTGATGAGTATCAGGATGTCTCACCGCTGCAGCAGCGATTGCTAAATCTATGGCTAGGAAATCGAGAGGAGATCTGCGTTGTAGGTGATGCTGCTCAGACCATTTACTCCTTCGCTGGTGCCTCCTCAAACTTCCTACTTAACTTTAAAAATCGTTTTCCAAATGCGCAAAGCTTTAGGCTCTCCAGAGGTTATCGCTCCACCCCAGAGATTATTAATACCGCTAATCAAATTCTACGAACTGCAAATCTAGTAAGTGATCATGGCTCTGAATTGCAATCTGCTAATACTCATGGTGATAAGCCATTGGTTAATGGCTTTAACTCAACCGCGGATGAGATCTCCTATGTTGTCAGCCAAGTTAGCAAGCAAATAAGTAGTGGCAGTGACTCATCGGAGATCGCTATTTTGGCTAGAACTAATGCCCAGTTGGATCAGGTTAAATCAGCGCTTAATAATGCCAAGATCCTAAGTCAGATTAGATCAGGTGAGAGATTTTTTGAACGGGTGGATGTGCGCGATGCGATGCGGGTAATTAGAAGCGCCTCAGTTCTGCCTTCAGATATTGGTGATTGGTATGCCGATCTAGTTTCAGTACTTCGCCCATTTGGCGATGCTGATTATGTAGTTGGTTTTTTAAGGCTTGCTAAATCCATTCAAGAAAATGGTGGGGCAAATATGCGTGCCTTTTTGCGTGAGATTGAGGATCGGGCTGAGCAAAATAATCCACCAACTCTGCCTGGGGTAACACTTGCCACTTTGCATGGCGCCAAAGGACTTGAATGGGATCACCTATTTTTAATTGGAGTATCAGATGGGGTACTACCAATGGGTAATGATTTAAATGAGGAGCGCAGGCTATTTTATGTGGGAGTTACTAGGGCAAAGCAGCGAATCCAAATCACCTACTCCGGCAAAGCCAGCGTATTTCTAGATCAATTTAATTAAGTTGCATCAAAGCCTGCCCATGCTTTATCCTGCTGCTATGGCAAAGTTAATTAATTCAAAGACAGTTGCTGCACCAGCAGCTGCTGTTAATTGGCCTGCCATCTCATCCACTGCAGCGAAATCTTCATATCGCTCAGATTGGACAAATAAGCGCTCTAATAAGGGTTTTTATACCTTTACATCAGATCGCACCCCTGGGAGCTATATCGGTTAATCCGAGATAGAAGCCAAGGGGCCCGCGAATCTAATGATTCGTAGGGCCTTTTTCTTTTATCTAAATACCTCCCAAATAAAAAAGCCAAAGTGGCAAAGGAAAAAGAAATAAACCAATGAAAGATAACCGAAAGGAAAGGTGAGAACGATGACCGTTCTCTTCAGCGAACTACTTATCCCTGGTTGGGCCGAGGGCCCAACTGCAAAAATCGGATTAGGTGATATCACCTGGGCATATGAGGATGCTCCAGTTATCTCTTATACCGATTACGCCACTAACTCATCTGCCACATCAGCTGCAACCTACGCAGCTAATAAAAATGGCAAGGCTACGGATAATTACAAGCGCGCTGATAATCCTTTTATACCTACTATTAAAGAGCCAGCAACAGTATTAAGCCTGCCTTGCCACTCTGCCGATCCAGAGCTCTTCTTTAATGACACTCCGCAAGTAGTTGCCCAAGCCAAAGCATTGTGTGGCAGCTGCCCAATGAAGGCAAAGTGCTTAGAGGGTGCACTCTCCAGGGCTGAGCCATGCGGGATCTGGGGAGGAGAGTTATTTGATGAGGGTCAAATAATTCAAAACAAACGGCTACCTGGCAGACCAGCAAAGATTGCGGTGGCTAGTTAATTTTAAAATGTTAATAACAACTGTTAACTAGAAAGGGTTAACAAAAAAGCGGCGGGGCTGGTAATAAAACCAGCGACCGCCGCTTCTTACATTTGGTTACCTGCTTATTTATTAAGCCTTACCAAGAATACGATTTACCTTTGTGCCACAAACTGGGCAGATTCCTTGTGCCATCCGGCGACCTGAATCAGAGACCTTTACATGTCCTTCAAAGGAGCGCTTCTCTTTGCACTTAACGCAGTAAGCCTCACCCTTGTACTCTTCAGCCATTTTCATCCTCCATCTGCCGCACCCTTGGGATCATTTAGGTAGTTCCTAGATGAGAGCACGAATAACAACACAATACCCCTCACGGCACGCTCAACTGGGGTTTTCCACGCGTAAAATCGCAAATATTCCTTTGGAAGTGATAAAAAGTGGGTAAAACTAGATATTTATCGCAGGTATTACGCCAGATCCACCACTTTGGCAACCAACTTCAAATCCCTCTAAAAATGCCTCTGCTCGCATTTGATCTGTATAACGAGTTAGATAATTATTAAATTTATCATCATGGCCAGCAATCTCTAGATGAATTAACTCATGAAAGATAATGTAATTTAAAACGTAGGAGGGTGAGCCTACTAATCGATCTGAGATTCGAATAGTGCGATCTACTGTTGTGCAAGAGCCCCATCTCTCATTCATATTGCGCCAATTGATGCTAGCTGGTGAAACTGCAAACTCTGGCAGATACTGCTTTAGTAATTTTTTGCCAATCTCCATTAATTGCTCATCAGTTTTGCGCTCCCTGGCCTCTCGCCGCAGCACTATTGAGATCATCTCTGGAATTACCTCAATCTCTTGCCGCCTGCTCATCTTGGCTGGAATGTGAATCTCAATCACCCCGCCTTGGCGATAGGCGGTAACACTTCGCCTTCTGCGCTGCTTGCGAATTACCCGATAGGCAGGCAGGTTTGCCGGCAGATTATCTTCAATCCTTTTCTTTCGCTGCGTTATTTGGGCCACGGGCGGCAAGATATCGGTGAAGAGAATCTGCTGCTCAAAGTTATCCACCATTACCTCTTCTTATCCACCAAAAATGTTGCGATCTCCACAGCTTCATCCACAGAGAACATCACAAATTTTACGCAAATAAGCGCTAACTACCGTCTGTGCCATACCGAGTCTTTGATAATCATTCTCTACGCCTACTAATTCAGGCTAGAGCGTGAAAATACTTTTAAAAAATTATTTTTAAAACACCGCTGTAAGTTGATTCTCACCTTTTATTCCCATATCTTTGCCATACGAAGTCCCCGGATAACCGTTTCATATCTGCAAGGGGAAGGCAGATACGAGATCGTGCGCCCGGGGATTTCGCTTTTGTTTAAAGCTTTAAATCAACCCAGAGAGATCATCGGGTGCGGTCACACTTTCTAGAAAAGCCTTCACATCATTTAGATCACCTGGCATAGGCAAAAAGGCGGGATCCTCCCAGCACCTATCTCGACCATCGCTGCCTCTTAGAGTTTTAACCTCACCCCAAAATGCAGATGCCTCGCGCATTTTTCTTGGTGAGACCTCAAGTGCAAGTAGATTTGCAAACAACTGCTGCATTGGCGAGGCAGTTGCTCGCCTTCTGCGAGAGTTTTCAATTAATGCATTAAAGGATGGAATTCGCTCCTGGGCAACCTGTGAAATAACATGATCAATCCAACCCTCAATTAACGCAAGTACCATTTCAAGTTTGGTTAATGCTAACTCTTGAGCAGGTGTTTGCTGCGGCGTGAAGAGTCCAGCATTTAATGCGATGTTTAATGAGGCTGGATTATTAATATCAATCTCACCAGATGCCATTGCCTGCTCAGCTTGGCGAGTAATTGACTCAACATCGATAGAGATGCCACTGCCATAAGCAGTTATTACTTCTTTGATATAGCCAGCCAGCCAACTGTTATTTGCAAAGAGGCGAGCGGCGGCCGCTTCGCGAAGTGCTAGATATATTGCTACCTGCTCAGGATCAATACCTAGGCCAGCAGACCATTCGGTGATATTTTGTGGAATTAGATGTGCGCCAGAGTCTGCTGCCAATAATGGGATTGCCACATCATTAGCGCCAGTAATTGAATTAGCGAGTGAGCCAACTCCCTGACCTAATTGAGTAGCAATTAATGTTCCCATAAAGCCCCGTAGTAGCCGGGCTAACATCTGCTTCATCGCCTCTTGCTGTTGTGGGCTTTGGTTCTCACTACCAGCAAACTCAATTGGCAGTTGTGAGGTGGAGCTAGAAATTACATCAGAGAGCGCATCTGCCATGCCAAGGGCGAGTGGTTCAAATAAGAGCTGCCAACTAGAAACTGTGGCATCTAACCAATCTCGTTTTGACCAAGCACTTTGATTTGGCAACGCAGATGCTGGAAAAAGTATCTCACTATCTAGCCAGGTGTTAGCAATCATTAAAGATTGAGAGAGTCTTTCTTGATCTATTGTGCCAATCGGCAGATCACCATTTGCCGTAATAATATTTTTTGCGATCTCACGTAGTGAACTTGCGGTAATTAAACTCTGCTCACCAGATTTACTGGCAGATTGCATACTCTCTAAAAATGATTTTGCACCAGCAAGGGCATTAGGGTCAACTCCCATCTCTGAGAATTGCTTTAGAAGCGCTTCAAAATCAGGTTGCCCCTCATTTGGTAGGAAGCCAAAACTCATATTCCCAAAACCTCACCCCTAGTAATACTAAAATGATAACTGTATTTTATAGAACAATAGTGCCAGCAATTTTCTTCCCAGCCAATACAATAATCCTATGAACTCAACCTCCGCTACTGCGCTAATTTGGTGGGTAATTCCGATCGTAGCGGTGCTCTCTGCGATTGGTTATGCGGTCTGGGTCACTAAGTACAAAAATAAGTTTGATAATAAGACTGATCGATCAATAAGTGAGTTTGCTAAATTTCAAAATAGCTTTAACAACAAAAAATAATTTGTCGCCATTTTTTTATGAGATCACTGTTACCTGTAAAGGCTAGGCTGCCTCGATTCACAACTTTACTGCTTGGCATATTAATCCTTGCTGCCTTCTTCTTGCCCTCTCCCTACGTGATGCTCTCACCAGGAAGCCCACAAAATGTTTTAGGTTCGGCAATTAAAATCTCTGGAACTACTGTTTATCCGACAACTGGAAAATTATCAGTGACCTCAGTGATGGTGACAGATCCAGATTCATATGTAACTGGCTTTGATATTTTATATGGCTGGGTCGCACCTGATAGAGCAGTTCTGCCTAGGGATGAGATTTACCCAAAAGGTGAGAGTGTTAAGCAGTCTAAGCAGCAGGGCGCCGATGAAATGAGTAGTTCGCAAACAACTGCAACCGCTGCCGCCCTTTCATATCTAGGTTATGAAAGTACCTCCAAGTTAGTGGTTACTGAGATCAATAAAAATAGCAATTCATATCAGGTACTACAGCCAGCAGATCAAATAATTTCTATTGACGGTGTTGAGTATAAATCACCCAACGGGGTAGTTGATTATTTAGATAATAAGAAGCCGGGTGATTTTATTACTATTAAAGTATTACGTGATGAGGTTGAGCTACTAACTAAGCAAATAAAGTTATCTGCCAGAGATGATGGATCGGCAATCATTGGCGTAATAATTGAGCGTAAATTTAACTTTCCATTTAAAGTAGATATTAAACTTGCCGATACTGGTGGACCAAGTGGTGGATTAGTTTTTGCACTAGGAATTATTGAGAAGTTAACACCAGATGATTTAATTTCTTCCCGTAACATCGCAGGCACCGGCACAATTACAGCAGATGGTCAGGTTGGTCCAATCGGTGGAATTATCGAGAAAATTATTGGTGCCAGGCGGGCCGGGGTTTCAATATTCCTAACTCCAACTTCTAACTGCCAAGATATTAAAAGTATTGATCAAGCAGCAAAGGGTGAGGGTGTGATGAAGATTGTGCCGGTGGCCACACTGCAGCAGGCGGTAGATGTGCTCAAACTCCCAACCGGTGCTACATATCCAAGTTGTTTGGCGAGCTCATAAGATTAGATAAGATTTGCAAATGAGCAGTTCAGGCTTTGGTGGCGGCTTTGATCGCAACAGCAACCCATTTGGTGGATCAGGCTTTGGCGGCGGCATACCAAATCCCTTTGCTAATCGAGGTGGCGGTCGCAGGCGAGTTAGTCCACTAACAATTACTGCGGTAATTCTTTTTATTCTAGCTTCGGTTTTAGTCTCATCAAGTGGCTTCTACGCCGATCTACTTTGGTATCGATCAGTTGGGTTTGTAAGTGTTTGGCAAACCACTTTATTTACTAAAATTTATCTATTTATTGGCTTTGGCTTTATTACCGCGCTCTTTATTCTGGCAAATATATATTTTGCATTTCGTAAGCGGCCAATTTATGTACCGATTGCGGTTGAGGCAGATAACCTTGAGCGCTATCGCTCCCAGATCGATCCAATTCGCAAATTTTTAACAATTGGCATATTTCTTACACTTTTCTACTTTGCTGGTAACTCAGGCTCCAGACTTTGGCAAGAGTGGCTGCTTTTTAAAAACTCAACAAATTTTGGTGTGCTAGATCCACAATTTGGTAAAGATGTCTCCTTTTTTGCCTTTAAATTACCAATGTGGCAATCTTTAATTGGTTGGGCAATCTCAACAATTATTCTTTCAATACTTGCAGCATCGGTAGTCCATTACATTTATGGTGGAATTCGTACTCAAGTTAAAGAGGATCGCACAACAGTTTCTGCTCGGGTGCAACTTTCAATTCTTCTTGGCCTTCTAGTATTACTTAAAGCAGTCGCTTATTGGTTTGACCGGTATGCACTCACTTTAAAAGAGGGAAGATTAATAACCGGTCTTACCTACACCGATGTAAATGCAGTTCTTCCGGCCAAATCAATTTTGGCAGCAATTGCAGTTGTCTGCTCATTACTATTTTTTGCCAATATTGTCCGTAAATCTTGGTTACTACCAACCGCTGGTGTTGCGTTGATGGTGATTGCATCAGTTTTAATTGCCGGTATATATCCAGCAACAATTCAACAGTTTCAAGTAAAGCCCTCTGAGTCAACAAAAGAGGCGCCTTTTATTCAGAAAAATATCGATGCCACACGAACTGCTTATGGCATAGATAATGTTGAAATTACCGATTACCAAGCAACTGTTACAACCTCGGCTGGGCAATTAGCAAATGATGCTGCCACTATTGCAAATATTCGCCTGATGGATCCAAATGTTTTATCAGCTACTTTTCGCCAGTTACAGCAAATTAAGCCCTACTATAACTTTGCTGACTCACTAGATATTGATCGCTACACAATCAATGGCAAAGAGCGAGATGTAGTAGTTGCCATTAGAGAGTTAAATATCGATGGAAATCCTTCAAGAAATTGGATTAATGATCACTTGGTATATACCCATGGCTTTGGCATGGTTGGTGCATTTGGAAATACAGTAGATGCAGATGGCAAGCCAACATTTACCGTCGGTGATATTCCACCTACAAAAGGTTTAGGTGAGTTTGAGCCACGGATTTACTTTGGCGAGAATGTTCCAGATTACTCAATTATTGGTGGACCAGCAGCAAGTAATCCAGTAGAGCTTGATTATCCAGATGATAAATCAGCTAATGGCCAAAAAAATTACACCTACACCGGCAAGGGTGGGGTGCCAATGGGCTCGATCTTCTCTCGCTTATTATTTGCTATAAAGTACCAAGAACAGCGGATTGTTTTATCCAACTTAATTAACGCAGAATCAAAGATTTTATTTGAACGCAGTCCTCGTGAGCGAGTAGCAAAGGTGGCGCCTTGGCTCACATTAGATGGTGATCCATACCCAGCAATTATTGATGGCAAGATTCTTTGGATTATTGATGCCTACACAACAAGTGCTGGCTATCCAAACTCTCGCAAGGTAAATCTTGCAAATACTGGAGATGCATTAACTGCTAGATCAAATGCAGTCTCATCACTTGGGGACAAAAATGTTAACTATATTCGAAACTCCATTAAGGCCACAGTTGATGCTTATGACGGCACAGTCTCGCTCTATCAATGGGATGAGAAGGATCCGGTATTAGCAACTTGGAGTAAGGCATTCCCAGGAATTGTTAAAGCAAAGAGTGAGATATCACCAGCATTGCTTTCTCATATTCGCTATCCCGAGGATATGTTCCGTGTACAGCGCGATATTTTAAGTGCCTATCATGTAACAACCGCTGATGCATTTTATGGTGGACAGGATTTCTGGCGAGTACCACTAGATCCATCAACCTTTGGTTCCAATGCTGGAAATCAACCTCCTTATTACTTAACTATGCAGATCCCTGGACAAACCAAACCAACCTTCTCACTCTCCACTCCCTTTGTTCCTCGCGGTGGTCGAGAAAACCTTTCTGCTCTAGCAGTTGTTAACTCAGATGCTGGTGATGATTACGGCAAGATAACTGTGCTGCAGCTACCACGATCAACTAACGTGGCTGGTCCATCACAGGTAGCCTCAAACTTTGAAGCAAAGCCAGCTGTAGCAACAGCGCTCTCATTACTTAGACAAGGTGGCTCTGATGTAGTGCTGGGTAACCTACTAACACTTCCAGTAGGAAAAGGTTTGTTATATGTGCAACCAGTTTATGTAAGAGCTACTGGAAATACTGCTGCTTATCCATTATTACAAAAAGTTTTAGTTTCATTTGGTGATCAAATTGGCTTTGATGACACACTTCAAGGCGCACTTGATCAGGTATTTGGTGGCAACTCTGGAACAACTATTGGCAATAATCAACCAAGTATTGGTGGCACTGATGGTGGTACTGGAAGTAGCCAAGCAATAAGGTCTGCAATCTCATCTTTGCAATCTGCCTATGCAGATTTAGAGGCTGCGCAAAAGCGATTAGATGGTGCGGCTGAAGATAAAGCCAGAGCCAGAGTTAAAGCAGCAATTGCTGCGTTAATTGCTGCGCAAAATAGATAATTTATTTCACTATTTGAGTTAATTGCTCTAACTCTCTAAGATTAGATTACCGACGCGGGGTGGAGCAGCTCGGTAGCTCGCTGGGCTCATAACCCAGAGGTCGTAGGTTCAAATCCTGCCCCCGCTACCAATATTTATTTAATACGTAAACTATTTAGCACTACAAATAGCGATGATAAAGACATCGCAGCAGCAGCATACATTGGTGATAAATTGCCACTTGCTGCAACAGGAATACAAACTAAGTTATAAAAAAATGCCCAACCAAGATTAGATTTAATAGTTTTTACTGTCTTCTCTGAAATCGCAATTGCTTCAATGGCAGCAAGTAGTGATGGCCTAATTAAAGTAATATCCGCCGCTGCGATTGCAGTATCTGTGCCAGAGCCCATGGCAATACTTAAATCTGCCTGCGCAATTGCTGCTGCATCATTTATGCCATCGCCAATCATTAATACCCGCCCTTTTTCCTGCAGGAAGGTGATGAAGTTAAGTTTGTCCTCAGGCGTTGCTGATGCAAATATATGATCAATTGGAATACCAGCCTGGATACCCATTGAGATTGCAGCAATCTCTGCATCCCCTGTTACTAACCAGGTATTTAGACCAGTTGCCTGCAAAGATGAGACAGCAGCCTTACCCTCTGGTTTGATCTCATCACCAACCTCAAAAACTCCATAAGCTAATCCATCAAGGGCCAGTACTGAGACTGAGTTGCCTCGTCGCTTTCCATCCTCAATGGCAGTAAGTAATTTGGGTGAGAATTCAGTTGTGCTTCGGGCAATTGAAATTGGTGAGCCAATTAATACCGCTTTACTGCCAGCAGGTGATTGCACCCGCGCTGCAACACCAACTCCAGGAGTTTGCTCAAACTCACTTACTGGGAATATTGCCACTCCTTGCTTAGCAAGTGATTTAGATATTGCAGTTGCAATTGGATGTGAATCCATACACTCAACACTTAAGATAAAACTTAACAAATCTGAGGCTGAAATTGCTGTGCTATCAGTAGTTAAAGGGTTATCAATTAATACCATCTCGAGTAATGACATTTGGCCAGTTGTAATAGTGCCGGTTTTATCAAAGACCACATCAGTGATTCCAATTGCCCGCTCAATTGCTTTAGGGGAGCGAATAACAATCCCTTTTTTTGCCGCCTTCCCAGAAGCCACCAGCAGCGCAATTGGTGTCGCTAATCCAAGGGCGCAAGGACAGGCAATTACTAATACTGAGACTGCAGTTGAAATTGCCTTAGCTAATTGATTATCTACTAGATACCAAGAGATAAATGTTGCCAGAGAGAGCAATAAGATAACTGGTACAAAAATTCTACTTACTCTATCTGCCAACTGTTGAGCAGGTGCTTTTTCAGATTGGGCTGTAAGTACCATTCTGGTAATTCGAGCTAACTCAGTATCTGCTCCGACCCGAGTTGCTTTAACCAAGAGATTTCCATTGTTATTGATAGAACCTGCGTACACAATATTATTTACCGATACTTCAATCGGTGTTACTTCGCCAGTTAAAAATGCATTATTTATTGTGCTAAATCCAGAGACAACTTGGCCGTCAGTTGCAATTTTATCTCCAGGCTTTACCACAAATAAATCGCCAATTAATAAGCGGTCAATTGAGATTACTTCAGAGCCATATATCCGCTTTACCTCAACCTCATTAACCGATAATTTAAATAGCTCGGTAAGTGCTGAACCTGCTTTTCGTTTTGCTTGATGCTCTAGGTATCTACCTAACATCACAAAAAATATTACCGCCGATGATACTTCGGCATAAATTAGCGGCATCATATTATCTTTTGCAACATAGGTAGCTGCTGAATAGATACTCCAAGTAAGTGAGATAAGTGAGCCTAGTGAAACTAAGGTATCCATTGTTGGATGAAGCAGATTTTTAATTGCAGCTCGGTGAATTGGCCAAGCCAATATGAAAACTACCGGTATAGATAATGTTATTGCAAGCCAAGTACTTGCTGGCGCAGTTAGATCTGCTATTAATGAGGATGCAGCACTTGATGCTAAATACTTATCCAATCTTTCATGCATATCACCAATCATTGAAATAATAATTACTGGCGCTGTGAAAAGTAGTGTGAAAAATAATCTAATACCTAATTTATTTGATCGTTCAAATGACTCTCGCTCACCCCTAAAGGCGCTAGCTTGATAGCCGGCTGCAGTTACCGCCGCTATTAACTCATCCTCT
Source organism: Candidatus Nanopelagicus sp. (assembly GCA_016462445.1). GTDB lineage: Bacteria > Actinomycetota > Actinomycetes > Nanopelagicales > Nanopelagicaceae > Nanopelagicus. Next base: position 48,568 of record JAEMTE010000006.1, read on the forward strand.
GAGATATTTACTGGTGCAATTATGTGAGCAGAGCCCATGGCAAGATTTACTGCAGCTCTCACACCAGGTAATTTATGCAGTGAGCGCTCAATTGTGCTAACACAAGATGAGCAAGTCATACCAGTAAGGTTTAAATCGACCTGTCGAGTTTTATTCTGCTCCATTGTTGAACTCATAGCCAGAGATTACTCTTTCTTTACTTATTCGGCTGACAGAACCCTGCGCAGACTCTCTAACCTAGCTAGATTTTGGTTAGTAAATCCTGGCCATTCATTTAAAGCACAATCTTTCTCATGGTGTGAGCAATTTTTTGGACAATGTTTAATCGCATCGGCAAACTCGGAAAAGGCGGAGATAACTCTTGAGGGTTGAACATGAGCAATACCAAAGGAGCGAACCCCGGGAGTATCAATAATCCAACCAAAATTCTCACCTCCAAATGTTGATGATAGCGGCAAGGCAATTGCACTTGAGGATGTATGTCGGCCCCTACCAGTCACCTCATTAACATCACCAGTAGCACGATGTGTTACTTGTTGATCAATACCAGATACCCGATTTTGTGAGCTGGCAAGTAAGTTATTTACTAAGGTTGATTTACCAACACCAGAGTGGCCAAGTAGCACTGTTATTTTCTTGGCAAGGCCTTGCTGTAACTTCGTTAAATCAGAGGAGCGGTCAATCTTATAAACTGGGATATCTAGATCCTTATAGGTCTCCAAAAATTTGTCACCACTGCCTAAATCTTGCTTTGTCATAATTATTATTGGTGTAATACCTTGGTCATAAGCAACAACTAGCGCCCGATCAACAAAGCCCTCTCTCGGTTCAGGGTTTGCAGTAGAAATTACAATCGCTAGTTGATCAACATTTGCCACAATTACCCGTTCATCATTTACATGATCATCAATACTTCTAGTTAAGGAGTTTTTTCGAGTCATTACTGTTACTACTCGAGCTAGCGAACCAGCTGCACCAGATAGATCACCTACCACTGATACTTGATCACCTACTACAACTGATTTTTTGCCAAGCTCTCGCGCTTTCATTGCAGTAATAATTAATTGGCCATTATCAGTTTGGATTAAACACTGCACTCGGCCACGGTCAACCTCAGTAATAATTGCCGTTTGCGCCTTTGAATAATCTGGGCGATCTTTTGTTCGCGGTCTTGTTTTATTACTTGCCCCAAATTGTCGAGATTTATTTACTCTTACATCATCCTCATCCCAATTTTTAGTTGATCTAACCATCAAGCATTCCTTGCCACATACCTGGAAAGTCGGATAAAGTCTTTTTAGTTGTTTCAATATTTTCAACAATTACGCCATCAACTGCTAACCCAATAATGGCGCCAGCAGTTGCCATTCGATGATCCTCATAACTTCTAAATATCTGAGAAGCTTTGAGTTGAGCTGGTTTAATCAGTAATTCACCTGGGCCTTCAGTAACTAAGCCACCAAGATTGTTTATCTCAGATGCAAGTGCTGCAAGACGATCTGTTTCATGCAGGCGAAGATGGGCAATCCCGCGAAGTGTTGATGGTGAATCTGCTAATGCTGCAACTGCAGCAATTGATGGGGTTAATTCGCCAACATCATGTAGATCAATATCGATACCAAATATTTTTCCGCTGCCTGAAATTTTTAAGCCATAATCACCTTGGTCGATCTTTGCTCCCATTTTTGTAAAGATACTTCGCAATTGATCACCTGGCTGCTTTGTTGATTTAGGCCAATCTTTTATCTCAACACTGCCGCCACAAATCATGGCAGCGGCCATAAATGGCGCTGCATTTGAAAGATCAGGTTCAATTGTTAAATCTTGTCCCACCAATTTACCTGGCTTAACACTCCAACTATTATCCCCAACCTCAACTTGGCCACCAAAGCTTTGTAACATTTGAATTGTCATTTCAATATGAGGCATAGAGGGAAGTGAAGCACCAGTATGTTTGATGGTAATTCCCCCCTCAGTTGCCGGCCCTAGTAATAACAGCGCTGAGACAAATTGACTCGACGCGCTGGCATCAATCTCAACTACGCCACCTTTTATCTTTCCAGCACCATTAATTGTTAACGGTAATTTGTATTTATTTCCATGCTCAATTGATACTCCAAGTTGTTCTAATGCATTAATTACCGGTGCAAGTGGGCGCTCATGTGATCGCGCATCACCATCGAAATGAATTAAGCCGGTAGCAAGAGATGCAATTGGTGGCAAAAAACGCATAACTGTTCCAGCATTACCAACCTCTATATGAGCTGGGCCGATTAATTTATGTGGTGTAATTTTGTAATCAAAGCCAGCCGGGGTTTTAATCTCCTCAATTTCACAGCCTAGAGTGCGTAATCCCTTAACCATTAGGTCCGTATCTCTAGAGGAGAGAGGTTTACGTAATATTGATGGCGTCGATGCGATTGCAGCAAGAATTAAGGCGCGATTAGTTGCTGACTTTGATCCAGGGATACTTATCGATGCATTGATTGGTTTAGCAGCAGCACCAGTTAGACCGCCACGAAATGGTGCACGCCAATTTGTCATATGCACCAGTCTACCTTCCGCCCTCTTTCTCAGTTCAGGCTTTTAAGCCTGGTTTAAGCAAGCAATAACCGGGGGGAATAAAGCAGTGCTTGAGCAGGTTTTAGATCTATGAATGCTTTGCGTCAAAATGTTGAACGCAATAAAAAATTCATACCCATCTCTAAAACCCCATTCGAGGTAGCCTTGGCCCAAATGAGTAATGAAGATCTACTGCCAGCAGTAGTTGACCGAGAAAAAGAAACCTTAGCTGAGCGAAAAGTTAGGTTTGAAAGAGATGCTTTAGTTTTTACATCTCAACTTTATGGTGCTGCCCTTCGTTATACAAAAAAACCGCATGATGCGCAGGATTTGGTGCAAGATACATATGCAAAGGCATTTACAAGTTTTCATCAATTTGAACCTGGTACAAATTTAAAAGCTTGGCTCTATCGAATTCTCACCACTACATTCATAAATAATTATCGTAAAGATCAACGCCGGCCACAAATATCAGCGGGTGAGGTTGAGGATTGGCAGATTGCGGATGCCTCCTCCCATACAAGTGATCAAGGAAAATCTGCAGAGGATGAAGTATTAGAAAATATTGCTGATAAAGATGTTAAAGAGGCGTTAGCTGCTATGCCAGAGGAGTTTCGAATGGCAGTTTATTTATCTGATGTTGAAGGTTTTTCTTATAAGGAGATTGCTGAAATTACTGGTGTGCCAACTGGCACAGTTATGTCACGTCTGCATAGAGGGCGTAAATTATTAAGAGCATCCCTTGCCGAGTACGCAAAGGATCGTGGATACGGGAAAAATAAAGTAGGTGATCAATCATGAGTTGTGGAGATCACCACATAATGCCTTGCGATCAGGTGCTACCAAATATTGTGCTTTATATTGATCATGAAATATTTGATGACGATCAATTAAATCTAGTAGAGGTTCACTTTGGTGAGTGTGCGCCGTGTCGAGGACAAATGGAGCAAGAGAACACCGCACTTGCGCTAATGAGAAATCTTTTATGCAATGCATTAAATGAGGCAGCTCCACAGGAACTAAACCATCGAATTAATCAACAAACTGCTGAGCTCTACAATCAAATGATTCAGCAGGAGGGCTCAGAAAGATTAAGTGAGATTACCTATACCCAAACCACCTATACGGAAATTACCTCTGAAGGTGCGACTCAAATTGAAATAACTAGCGAAATTCGCAGGGAGTTCCCTAAAGAGTAATTAAATGATCACTAATCTTGTGATTATGAAAGCAGAGCAAGTAATTGGTGTAATTGGCATGTCAGCCATGACGATTCGCCCAGGGGACACATCTGTTGCGCAAGGGGTTAATGACCTACCAGTTGTTGGATCTAATCAGCTGTTGTCATTGATTGAGAGTGCTTGTAGCACAGCAATAATTGAATTTTTAGATTTTGGTGAAACTACAATTACCACAAATTCTCAAATGGAAATATCTGGAGCTATTGGAATTGGCTTTGAAATTCACGCCACTGCTAGGTGCTTAGGATTAGATGACAACTTACTTAAGTTTGAGGTTGAAGTTCACCAAAGTGCCAGATTAATTGCAAAAGGATTAATAACTAGAAAATTTGTTGAGCGAGTCTCATTTATGGCCAGGGTTGCGGCTGAAACTATGGTTGCAGAAAAAGGAATTCCTATTAAAGAAAATAAAATCGCTAGCAGCTTAAATTTCTAAGCCACTAGCGATTTAAGTTTAATTATTTTTTAGTTGCCCAAAAAATCTCAGCAATTTCATCGATCTTGCCAATCAATTTTTCTGCAACTGCGACATCATTTGTTCCCTTACTGCCACCAGCACCGGCAAGTTTGGTTGCCTCATTAAATAGTGTGTGCAGATGTGGGTATGCTTCAAAATGATTTGGCTTAAAGTAATCTGTCCATAAGACCCAAAGGTGATGTTTGACCAACTCAGATCTCTCCTCTTTGATTGCAACCGCACGTGATTTAAAATCAGCATCACTACTAGCTGCATACTTCTCCATACAAGCTTTAACAGATTGAGCCTCAATTTTGGCTTGGGCTGGATCATAAACACCACATGGTAAATCACAGTGTGCAAAGACTGTTTGCTTAGGTGTAAATCTTGCTATTAATGAATTTATCATTTCTCTCCTTAGTTGATTTAAATCTTATTTATAAGTGGCAGAATACTCCGCATGTTCGGTTTTAGCACGGTTAAGGTTTCTGGTAGCTCAATGTCTCCTGCCTATAACCAAGGGGATTGGCTACTTGTGCGCGGCTTAAGTGGCAAAGAGCACACCCTAAAAATTGGTTCGGTCTATCTAATCCAAGATCCTAATCGGCCAGGAGTTGCGTTACTAAAGCGGGTTAAAGAGAGTCGAATGGAGCATGGTGTTCTTAGGTATTGGGTGGAAGGAGATCTACTAGAGAGTGAGGATTCGCGAAAATGGGGATGGCTTGAGCGTGATAAGTTTTTAAAAAGAGTCATGCTTAGATATCGAAAAGGGGGGTAAAAACTTTTTTTACTCACGCTCAAAGGTTGAGCGTTTGAGCGCTAGCTGCAAGACAAAAGTAAAATTAAGTTATCTTTAAATCAACACCCAAGTTATAAATCTATTGACATCTAATTACATAGGAGTAAGTTCATAAATTACACCAGCGGTGCCGCTGCCAGAACCGCTAGCTAATTTCTCTGTGCCAGAATTGAGTGCCGTTGGTGCTAGATTTATTTTGGTGATCAACCTTATTTATTAAGAGTATGTTGTAACTGAGGTAAGGGCCCGTTAATGGTCAACTGACATAACTAAATGCCATTATCAACGACAGTCCTTACCTCCTTAGGTAATAATATTTTTCTTAGGAGTAATCATGGCAAATAGAGGTGAAAGAAATTTTTCTGGTATCTATCACCCAAAAAAATCTTGGATTGA
>JAEMTE010000040.1 GCA_016462445.1 Candidatus Nanopelagicus sp.
GTCGATGGTACTGCAAGGGGGACCTTGTGGGAGAGTAGATCGCCGCCGGACTCAAATTAAAATAAGCCTCATCTGTTAATTCAGGTGGGGCTTATTTCATTTACCAACCAATTTGGCTAGCAATTATGCACAAAAGCGGTAAAAAGGAGCGAAAATAACTCATTTTTAGGTACGGTAGGCACATGAATGAGCAGTCACTATCTGATCAGATTGCAGTTGATCTGGCCCAACTTAAAGCAAGAATTGCGGTAATAAATAATTTGCCACTGCCAGAGCACAGCGAAGAGTTTGAAAAGGTGCATGCATTATTGCAACAAGCACTTGCAAATCTTGACGGAGTTTAATCTCTAATGAAGACCCGCTTAGATGCTGAGTTAGTCCGGCGTGGATTGGCAAGATCGCGCGAGGCCGCAACTGATCTAATTGCAGCGGGTAAGGTATTAGTAACAGGGATGCCAGCAAGTAAAGCTGCGACCCAAGTTGATGCACAAACATCAATTACCTTAAAAGATGATCACGCAGAGTTTGTCTCTCGTGGCGGACATAAATTATCTGGGGCGTTAGATGAGTTTGCTGGAATTGCTATTACTGGAAAAGTTGCATTAGATGCTGGTGCTTCCACTGGTGGCTTTACCGATGTACTACTCAAACGCGGAGTTAAAAAGGTAGTTGCAGTTGATGTTGGTTACGGCCAACTTGCTTGGGAGCTACAAAAAGATGAGCGGGTAAAAATTTTAGATCGAGTAAATGTTAGAAATCTAACCGCTACGCAGGTGGGTGAGGAGATTGATCTAGTAGTAGCAGATCTCTCCTTTATCTCCCTTAAATTAGTACTACCTGCATTAATTTCAGTGGCAAAGGAGTCGGCAGATTTTTTAATTATGGTTAAGCCGCAATTTGAGGTTGGTAAAGATAAATTAGGTGCAGGTGGGGTTGTTCGAGATGTTGCGCTTAGAAAAGAGGCGGTATTGGAGGTAGCAAATGCTGCCTTTGCGCTCACACTTGGCACACTTGGCGTAGTTGCTAGCCCACTTCCTGGCCCCTCTGGCAATGTTGAGTACTTTTTGTGGCTTAAAAAAGGCGCGAATGCCTTATCGGAAGTAGATTTAGATCTTGCAATCGCAAAGGGGCCAGCATGAGTAGATCGATTAAATCAGTACTGCTGGTAATTCACCCAACCCGCAATGAGGCGTTAGTAAGTGCAGCAGAGCTTACAAAGTTATTTTTAGATAAGAAGATTGATGTTTATGCAACCCTAAAAATATCTGGCGCCCAAGATTACACAGATAAGAGCAAGGTTGATCTAGCACTTGTCTTAGGTGGTGATGGCACAATGCTTAGGGCTGCTGAATTATTTAGAGGAAAGCAGCTGCCAATCCTTGGAATTAATCTAGGACATGTTGGATTTTTAGCAGAGATAGAGCGGCCATCACTCGGTGAGATTGTGCAGGTAATTTCAACTGGCTCCTTTGAGGTTGAGGAGCGAATGAGTTTAAGTTATAAGTTAATTCGCGCTGGCAGTGAGATTGAATCTGGTTGGGCCTTAAATGAGGTAACAATTGAGCGAAATGATCACCAGATGATTGATCTTTTTGTGCAGATTGATCACCGCCCACTTTCTAGGTGGTGGTGTGATGCAGTAATTTGTGCAACCCCTACCGGCTCCACAGCTTATGCATACTCCGCCGGTGGCCCAGTTGTTTGGCCTGAGGTAGATGCATTGGTATTGCTGCCACTTGCAGCCCATGCTTTATTTTCTCGTCCTATGGTTGTAGATGCTAAATCTGAGATTGTAATTGATCTAGCAAGTGAATCTGCTGATTTAAATGCTGATGGAATACGCCGGATTAAATTGCAAACTAATGATCAGATTATCTTAACTAGTGATAAGGAGGATGTGTTGCTAGCTCATATAAAGCCAGCAACCTTTACCGATCGATTAGTTGCTAAATTTAAATTGCCGGTTGAGGGTTGGCGTGGGGAGTAAGCAGGTTAGTAAAAGCAGTTTGGAAGAGATATCAATTAGAGGCCTTGGAGTAATTGAAAGTTCAAATATTGAATTTAAGCCCGGTTTAACTGTATTAACTGGTGAAACTGGCGCCGGGAAAACGATGGTGCTCACCGCCCTAGGTTTAGTTCTAGGAAGTAAGAGTGACTCTGATTTAGTCCGGGCGGGCCAAGAGCGGGCGGTTATTACTGGCAAGTTTGCAGTCCCTAAAGATATTGCCAAATTAATTATCGAAGGTGGGGGTGAGATTGATGATGGCAGTGTTGTAATAACTAGAACAGTTAGCACTGAGGGAAAATCTAGAGTTCTAGTTGGTGGCGCAGTTAGCTCAGCCGCTGCAGTTAACCAATTTGCCCAATCATTAGTTGAGATTCATGCGCAATCATCATCTTCTAAGTTAAATAAACCTGCGGTAAGCCGGGAGTTACTAGATCGCTTTGCTGGGGTTGATCTAGGTGAGTATCAAAGTATCTTTGGTCAATATCAAGAGATGATTGATCGAATTGCAGATTTGCAATCACAATTAAGCCAGCGAGATAAAGAGATGGCCCTCCTTGCTGAGTTTGCCTCCGAGTTCGCAAAGCTTGCACCAAAATCTGGTGAGTTATCCCAGATTGAAAATGAGATTGCAAAGCTTGGATCAGTTGAGCAGTTAAATCAGGCGGTAAGTAGCAGCCTTAATCTTCTAGAAGATGATGAGATTTGCGCAATTAATCTGCTGCAGCAGATGCGAAAAAACCTTGATCAGGTGACGGGTAAGGATAGTGAGTTAGATAAAATCACTGAGCGCTTTACTGAAACACTACTAAATCTCTCAGATGTGGGTAGTGATTTAACAAGCTATCTTTCAAATCTTGAGGCTGATCCAAATCGGTTTGCCACTTTGCAGGAGCGCAAAGCATCTTTAAACTCACTGCTTAAAAGGTATGGCAAGGGTAGTGAGCGGGATATGGCCTTTGAGCAATTAATAATTGATGGCCAAAATGCTAAGGCCAAAATGGCTGATCTATCTGGGGGAGATGAGCGGGTTAGAGAGTTAGAGAAAGAGGCACAGAAGTTATTTGAGCAATTAAAAACTGCTGCGTTAGCAATCTCAAAGGATCGAAAGACCAGTGGGGAGAAGCTGGCAAAATTAGTAACTGATGAGATCAAAAATCTAGCAATGCCAAATGCTAAGTTTGTAATCGAACAAAAGGTGGCAGATAGTAGTAATCCAAAAAACTACTCAATTACAGGCTTAGATGAGATCGCTATTTTATTTGCCGCCCATGTTGGCGCTACCCCGCTATCTCTTAGCAAGGTTGCAAGTGGGGGTGAGTTATCTCGAGTTATGTTAGCTCTGGAAGTAGTTATTGCTGAGGCAGAGCCAATTGGCACATATATCTTTGATGAGGTTGATGCTGGTGTTGGTGGAAAGGCAGCGGTTGAAGTTGGCCGCCGGCTTGCAAAGCTTGCAAAATCTGCGCAGGTAATTGTGATAACACATCTACCACAGGTTGCAGTATGGGCAGATAATCATTTAGTTGTTAAGAAAAGTGAGAGTGGATTAGTAACTCAAAGTGATGTGATTGAGATGAGTGAGGATGCTAGAAAAATTGAGATCGCGCGAATGTTAAGCGGGCAGGAGGATTCAAAGACGGCGCAGGAGCATGCAACTGAGTTATTAGCGATTGTTAGAAATTCATGATAATCTAGTCTTCCATGACCGCCAATCATGTGAGTAAACATATATTTGTTACAGGTGGCGTCGCCTCAAGTTTAGGCAAAGGATTAACTGCATCTAGTTTAGGCAGACTTTTGCGTGCCAGAGGTCTTCGGGTAACGATGCAAAAGCTAGATCCCTATCTAAATGTGGATCCAGGAACTATGAACCCCTTCCAACATGGTGAGGTATTTGTTACCGATGATGGATCAGAGACTGATTTAGATATTGGCCATTATGAACGTTTCCTAGACACAAATCTGCATGGCTCGGCCAACATCACAACTGGTCAGATCTATTCAGCTGTTATCGCCAAAGAGCGACGTGGTGAGTACTTAGGTGAGACTGTTCAGGTAATTCCGCATA
>JAEMTE010000041.1 GCA_016462445.1 Candidatus Nanopelagicus sp.
AAATAGTATTTGGATTTAGATAATCACCAATCTGCATGTATTAACGGTACGGCAGGAATAGGCAGATAAATGGCAATTTACTTGTGTTTTCAACTTATTAACGTACTTATTACTACCGCATAGGCGTAAGTGGGTTGTGAGGGAGTTAAACCCTATAGGGGTAGTGCACCGCCATAGTCCACATATTGATGTAATCGATCTTGAGCTATCTCCCATGGCAGAGATGATCTCTGATATTTTAGTCTTCTTACTATACTCAATTGTATGAATCTGCCTGAAAATAAGAGATGGCAACTTAAGTGCGATGGATGAACCAATCACACCTGCGCCAGTTACCACTGCATGCATGTGGTTAAGTCATCGCAGTTGCGGTAAATGTCAATTAGGTGGGCAAGATTAAGTGCAAAATATAGTTTTTTATCACTGCGTGATAGATTAAGAGATGTGATAGCGCAAGCTGGAGATAGATTTAAGCAAGTATTAGTGGCAGAATCCCCATTGCAAATCGTTGGCGTGATAAATGCCAACCACGCACTCCTTGCCGAGCAGGCAGGTTATAAGGCAATCTATCTTTCAGGTGGTGGACTCTCTGCCGGCTCTCTTGGTGTCCCAGATTTAGGAATTACAAACCTAGAAGATGTCTTAGTTGATGTTAGAAGGATTGTTAATGTATCCAAGCTGCCACTTTTAGTAGATATTGATACCGGCTTTGGGCCATCTGCATTTAATATTGCCAGAACTATCTCATCATTAATCGCAGCAGGTGCTGCTGCTGCTCATATTGAGGATCAGGTAAGTGCTAAAAGATGTGGACATCGTCCAAATAAAAAGTTGGTTTCAAAGCAAGAGATGATGGATCGAATTACTGCTGCAAAGGGTGCGGTAGGTGATAACTCATTTGTAATTATGGCTAGAACAGATGCAATTGCTGTTGAGGGAGTAGATGCAGCCATAGATCGAGCAAAGGCTTATGTTGCGACTGGTGCTTCGATGTTATTTATAGAGGCAGTTGATGATCTAAAGATTTATCAAAGATTCGCAGATGAAATAGGTGTTCCAATCTTGGCAAATATCACTGAGTTTGGCATGACCCCGCTATACACAATCGAGCAATTAAAATCTGCCAAAGTTTCAATGGCGCTCTATCCATTATCTGCTTTTAGAGCGATGAATAAGGCAGCCAATGAGGTTTATCAAACAATTCGCAGCAAAGGTAGCCAACAAAGCGTGGTGGATAAGATGCAAACTAGGGATGAGTTATATCAAAGTATTAATTACTACGAGTATGAAAAATCTTTAGATAGATTCAACAAATAGTTAAATAATGAGTGAGGTTAAGGTCAAAAAATCAGTTGCACTCTCCGGAGTGGTAGCAGGAGATACCGCACTTTCAACTGTTGGCCATACCGGTAATGATCTGCACTACCGAGGGTATGAGATCAATGATCTTGCAAGTAATTGTCAGTTTGAAGAGGTTGCTTACTTAATACTCTATGGCAAATTGCCAACCTCATCCCAACTTTTAGCTTACAAAAAAGAGTTAGCCTCACTTCGAGATCTACCAAATGAGGTTAAGGAAATACTTGAGCGGCTGCCAAAAACAGCCCATCCAATGGATGTAGTAAGAACTGCCACCTCATCTCTTGCCTCCTACTACCCAGAGAAGACCCCATTTAATACCGAAACAGCACTTGCGGTAGCAAATAGATTAATCGCATCAAGTGCATCTGCTTTGTTGTATTGGTATCACTTCAGCCATAATCAAAAACGGATCACACTAACTACAGATAGTGCTGGCGTTGCTGAGCACTTCTTGCAATTATTTTTAGGCATAAAACCAAAACAATCTCGGATTGATGCCATGGATGCCTCCCTTATTTTGTATGCAGAGCATGAGTTCAATGCCTCAACCTTTACCGCCCGAGTCATTGCTGGCACTGGCTCTGATACCTACTCAGCAATTACTGGCGCAATTGGCGCACTACGTGGTCCAAAACATGGTGGTGCTAATGAGGTAGCACTTGAGATTCAACAACGATACAAAGATGCAGATGAGGCAGAGGCTGATATTAAAAACCGATTAGCTGCCAAAGAGGTAGTAATTGGCTTTGGTCACCCGGTTTACACAATTGGTGACCCAAGAACTCCAATTATTAAATCAATTGCCAAGAGATTATCAGCCGAAAATAATGACAATAAGTTTTTTGATATTGCAGAACGGATTGAGACCGTAATGATGAGTGAGAAGAAGATGTTTCCTAATTTAGATTGGTTTTCAGCTGTTGCCTATCAGCAGATGGGTTTTCCCATCTCCTTCTTCACCCCAATCTTTATCTTCGCTCGCTTAACAGGCTGGAGCGCTCATGTAGTAGAGCAGCGGGAAAATAATAAGATTATTAGACCTGCAGCAAATTACACAGGTGAGCCAAATCGAGCATTTGTGCCAATGAATGAAAGAGGATGAGATAAATGAGTAGTGATTTTTCTAAATTAACTGCTGCCTATGACCAAGAGATCATAGATATTGTTGATTATGTTTTAGATTATAAAATCTCATCGTCCCTTGCTTATATAACTGCCTGGTACTGCTTTATCGACACAATTGGTTGTGGTCTTGAAGCACTTGAATACCCAGCCTGCACCAAATTACTCGGTCCAGTAGTTGAAGGGTTGAAGATTGAAAATGGCGCAAGAGTGCCTGGAACTAGTTACCAACTAGATCCGGTAACTGCTGCCTTTAATATTGGAGCTGCTATTCGCTGGCTAGATTACAACGACACCTGGCTGGCAGCTGAGTGGGGACATCCATCAGATAATTTGGGAGCAATCTTGGCAGTTGCAGATTGGCTTAATCAAAACCCAAAATTTGCACCAAATAGTAATTTAACAATGCGTGATCTTTTCACTGCGATGATTAAAGCCCATGAGATTCAAGGATGCATTGCACTTGAAAACTCATTTAATAAGGTGGGAATTGATCATGTGGTTCTGGTGAAGGTGGCATCAACTGCAGTAGTAGCGCAGATGATGGGATTAAGTAGAGAGCAAATACTTACTGCCGTTTCTCTTGCTTGGGTTGATGGTCAATCACTACGCACCTACCGTCACTTTCCAAATGCAGGATCTAGAAAATCTTGGGCGGCAGGGGATGCCACATCCCGCGCAGTTAGATTGGCATTAATTGCAAGGGCAGGTGAGATGGGTTATCCAACTGCACTTACTGCAAAAACTTGGGGATTTTATGACTCATCTTTTAGGGGAAATAAGTTTAAATTCCAGCGCCCTTACAGTGAATATGTAATGGAGAATATTTTATTTAAGATCTCATACCCAGCTGAGTTTCATGCCCAAACAGCGGTTGAGGCAGCAATGACATTACATAAACTATTATTAGCTCAGGGTAAAAGCAGTGAGGATATTGCCAGCGTCAAGATTAGAACTCATGAGGCATGTATTCGAATTATTGATAAAAAAGGTGAGTTAAAAAATCCAGCAGATCGAGATCACACTATCCAATATATGGTGGCAATCCCATTAATTTTTGGCAGATTAACCGCCAAAGATTATGAAAATAATGTGGCAAAAGATCCAAGGATTGATCTACTGCGGGAGAAGATCTCCTGTGTTGAAGATCTTAATTTCTCCAAGAATTACCATGATCCGGAAAAGAGATCGATTGCAAATGCAATGACAGTAACGCTAAAGGATGGCACAGTATTGCCTGAGGTGGTAGTTGAGTATCCAGTCGGACATAAGCGGCGCCGGGATGAGGGGATTCCACTTTTAATCAAAAAGTATCAGACCAATCTTGCCAGAGTCTTTGCTACTGCGCAGATATCCAAAATTGAAGAGTTAACTTTAGATTTTGAAAAATTAGCAAAGACGCCTGTAGATCAGGTGATGGGGTTATTTAGTAAGAGTAATTAATTCATTTGAATAGGAAATCACTTACCTAGGTAAATAAGTGGGTTGTGAGGGACTCGAACTACATATCCTTCAT
>JAEMTE010000022.1 GCA_016462445.1 Candidatus Nanopelagicus sp.
GATCATCATTTGCCAATACAGCCAGTGCGGGCCCGCGCATATTCCCACCTGAGGTAGTGGTTGCTCTAATCTCATCTGCTCTAATCTGCAGATTAGGCAAGGGTGCGCTGTTTGCAATAGCAGCAGCTAAAATTGATGTGATAAGTGAGATTAAAAGTAGGTGGATCATCCACTTAGCCTAGAGCAGATGATCTACCTGATAAGTGTTAGTTAAATTACTTTAAGCAACTATTAAGCAGTTATTACGCGGGTGGAATTAATGTGTTTGCAAATATCTGCCAAGCAAGTGCTGATTTAGCAATTAAGGAGAGGGCTATATAAGCTGCCTCACCATGTAAGTAATCACTGTACTTACCCACCTTTTTGTATTGCAAAAGCTGCACAAGTGCAAATGAGTTAAAAAATAAAAAGATAGTTAAGACAATTACATAGACAAATGCTGGCGCCTTTGTCTCACCTGCACCCCCGATGCCAAATACATAAAACATTAAGGCAAGCCAAGGCACTATGCCGGTAATACAACCGAAGATATATGGCAGATATCCACCATTACCTGGGGTTTCATATTTTTCCTGCAGCCAGCCAAATAAAATCATCGATGCGTTAACCCCAAAGATTGAGATAATCGAGGTGATATCTGCAACGCCGGTAACTTGAGCAATTAAGACAATCATTACCGATGAGCTAATTGAGTACTCAACCCACCTGAAGTAATTACGTTTTAAGGCTAACCCGGCTGCATACCTTGGATAAAACTTGCCACTTGCTACTAAGAAGTGAAAGAAGGATGAGAGTCCTAAAAAGATAGCAACTGTTAAACCAATTGGAGTTTCAAATAATGTAACTGGGGGAGCATATGTTGATCCGGGTGGGCCTGACATATAGGTAGCGGTTACTGGAAGTGAGAAGTCACTACTTAGGGCAAGGACAGCTGCCATTTGCACAAAGTGCAAAATACCTGCATAGATATTGGTTGCCCGTAATCTTTGGGCGGTTAATGGTTTGCTCATAGGCAAAAGATAGCGCCAAATTATAAAATTTCGGCTTTACTTACCCTATGGCGTTAATAAAATCCTTACTTGCACTACTCCTTGGCGCATTTTTGCTATCAGCAGGTACCAGCCACCTTGGTTCAAATCGCACCGAGTTCCTAGCCCAGGTGCCAACCTGGTTGCCCTTAGATCCTGATTTTGTAGTGATCGCCTCTGGTTTAGTTGAGATAACACTCGGCGCACTCCTTATTATCACCGCTTTAATACTAAAAAAATATCGTGGGGTAATTGGCCTAATAACAGCGGTATTTTTTATTCTTATCTTTCCCGGCAATATCAATCAGTATGTAAATCACCTTGATGCCTTTGGCTTAGATACCGATACCAAGCGGTTTATCCGCCTGCTCTTTCAACCACCATTAGTTGCCTTAGCACTTTGGTGTAGTGATGGCCTTAGATTGCTAAAAAAACTTAAGCAGATCTGATTTTTAAGGATAATTTATCGCACATCTGATCAACAGTTAACTTATCAGTAGCCTTAAAACTACTACTGCAGATTACGCAGCGCATCTGCCACTGCCACCAAGAGATATCGTCATAACCTAGCCGGTAGGTGGTAACAAAAACTGATGCTGGCAGTATTCGACATCGCATACATCTTTTAGGGGCCGTTAGTAGATTAACAACCTGGGTCTCAGCTCGATAGCCCCGCAGGTAGGTAAAGCCAATGCCGTATAAATCAACATCTAATAAAAATGCACCTGGATTAATAGATAATTCAAATTTAGCATCTGCTAAATCCTTATAAGCGTAGAAGCCACACTCACACCCAGCTACCGGTGGTATGTGCTCTGTATTAATTGTGCACTTAGCAGATGAATCAGAGAGGTAAGTATCCCCAGTTAAGCCGGTTAATGTAGGAGCTCTGCCGGTAATTAAGGCCAGTTTATAACCATGCATTACCTGAGTTGGAAGATCAAAGGCATCCTCATATACCAATTTTGATCTGTCACCTTTATTAAGGGTGAACTCTTTATCACTGGCATTACCAACAACAATAAATGCAATTATAAAAAATAATGGAACCAATCCCACAAATAGATATAAAAAGGTGATGACCACAGGTTGCGGAATAAGTGGATTATCTTTTTCGCTAAAGCCACCTAAGAGATAGGCGAGTAGGAGAACAGATAGGGCCAGGATTGGGTATAGCCGCACCCACTTAATTAACCGCTGCTTAAGATGGGCGCTACTCATAGATTGATTAAACACCGATTTGGCTAATTAGATAAGCCTGATTTTAGGTTAGGTTAAACACAAGGTGAGTGTGGGATGGCGCTAATCATCTTTACACCAAGCAGTTAGCTGATTAAATTAGGGCTAAGCAAATTTTAAAAGGAGGAAGTAATGGCTGAGATTGGTGAGCCAGATCGAGTGGTAAGGCGAGAGCGGGAGCCTGCAATTACCCCAAGTGTGCCAGCGCCAACTCCAGAGCTTGAACCAGCTAAGTAATCTTTGCAATAAATCTTGCTAGTAATTTAACAAGTAGTGATTTTCGATTTGCTGCAATCTTTTTATATCCAAATGAGCCAATTGGCCCAGATAATCTAAGTAGGCTGCTACTAATTTTATTGCCACGCTTATTAAGCAAAAAAATCACTGCGCTAACCCCACCATATTTATCACTACCTGATATGGCATAGACCGCCTTCTCACACTCAGCTTTGGTCAAACCAAAGCTTGCTAAATTACCATTTTGAAAGGGGATTGGCGTGAAGCTTAAGCCCTTACCTAGCCAATTAATTGAGTTTTTACACAACATGCAATCACCATCATAAATGACAGTTATCTCACTCATCTGTGGCTTACTTCATACGCTTTCATAGCAAAAGTATATCTTAATCATTTTTATTACTAACCTTAATAATTTATCTCAACTACAATAGCAGTAAGAAAAAGGGGTAATGTGAAGAGTTTGACAGATCTTAGAAACTTTAATCTTAAAGAGTTTGACACTATGTTGATCAACTACTTAAGTAAGTTATCACTGCCCGTACTTCGAGTATCCCTTGGCATAGTATTTATCTGGTTTGGCGCACTTAAGCCATTTGGTAACTCACCTGCTAATGATGTGATCACAAAGACCGTCTACTGGTTTGATCCAGATATCTTTATTCCAATCCTTGGCTTTTGGGAGATGTTAATTGGTATCTGCCTGCTCTATACCCCACTTATTCGCCTTGGTCTTTTTTTATTAGCGCTGCAGATGCCAGGCACCTTCTTGCCATTATTACTTCGCCCGGAGATCTGCTTTATCAGTATTCCATTTAATCTAACCCTTGAGGGTCAATACATTATTAAAAACCTAGTTTTAATCGGAGCAGCTATGGTGGTGGGAAGTAAGTTAGTACCAATTAAAGAGTCAAGTAAGCAGAAAAACCAATAGGAAAAGGGTTAAGGTATTATTTAATTATGATTAAGCTAATAGCAGCGCTGCTGGTATTTATGGTAATTGGCAGTGAAGCAGCCCGCGCTCACCAACCAGTTACATTATTAGATTCAGATACCACAGCTGCTAAGGGACCACTGCTAGTAGATGGCACAGTCTCATTTGCGATCCGGGCAGCATTTACTAAAGCAGGCCAGAGCAAAGCATTTCGTGCCCAATTTAAATCAAATGATCAACTTTCAGTTCAATATCTAATTGTTGATAAGAAGCCAGAGAACGCACTGCGCACAAGCTCCTTGCCATCACTGGTAATTACCCCACCTACTGGTTCGCCTGTGACCATTAAATTTAATGAGCGAACTAAGTTTTTTGAGCCATATGGCAGAGTAAATTATCTATACCTTGCTCGTTATAACTCGGTCGCAGAGGCTGGTATCTATAACTTTACAATTACATCAAAGAGTAAAGCTTTGATCACAGTTGCAGTAGGAGATAGAGAGATCTCAGGTGAGATTATTCGTGGTGAGCCTGTGGCATCAACTTCAGCAACAACCTCTGGTTAGGCAATGGCGTAAGGCTTTGGCAATAAGAGTGTGAGCAGTTTTTGAGCGCTTATCAGCGCTATCTCTTAGGCGTGCTGGGAAAAAAGTAAGTTAAAAATAAAAGTTTTTTTCTCTCCAACTCGCAAAATTTTCGATGCCGCAGTAACATTGTCTTGTTGTTTCCGGGGTCGATGTAATTTCGAACCGGCGGTTATAGTCCGCGACCCGATGCCAGCCAGGTATCGGTTGACTCAGTGAAACTCTGAGACCGACGGTTAAAGTCCGGATGAGAGGAATCAACAAAGGGTAGGCATTTGCCCTACCGTTTTTGTGCTTGCTCGCATGCACCCACCCCGGAAATCTCGAATGTTGAGTGGGGGTAAAAATGGATTACACAGTTGCAATGCAACGTGCCATTACCCTGTCGGAAAAAGGTTTAGGCAAGTGCGCACCCAATCCAATAGTTGGCGCGGTAATTATTGACAGCGCTGGCAATGTAATTGGTGAAGGCTTTCATGATCGAATGAATAGTGCTGATCACGCCGAGATTGTGGCAATTGCCAATGCTGGTAAAGCTGCAATGGGGGCAACACTGATTGTGACACTTGAGCCATGTAATCACCTTGGGCAAACTCCTGCCTGCACTGGGGCGATTATTGATGCTGGCATTACCACTGTTGTTTATGCAGTATCTGATCCAAATCCAGTTGCATCAGGAGGAGCTGCTAAATTACAAAGCGCCGGTATAAATGTTGTAACTGGTGTATTAAGTGATGAGGCCAGCTACTCAAATCGGGCCTGGCTGACAAAGATTACAAAGAAGCGTCCTTACTTTATTTGGAAGGTTGCAACTACATTAGATGCCAAGATTGCAGCAAGTGATGGCAGCTCAAAGTGGATCAGTAATGAGGTATCCAGAGCAGATGTGCAGAGATTACGAAGGCAATCAGATGCAATTTTAGTTGGAACAAATACTGTTGTGGCAGATAACCCACACCTAATTCCCCGTGGTGATTTTAAAGGCTATACCCACAATCCAATTCGAGTTATATGTGGTGAGCAGCAGTTGCCAAAGACTTCTCAAGTATTTGATGATGCGGCCCAAACCGTAGTTGTTAAATCTAAGGATTTAACTCAATTAGTTGCAAAGCTAAATGAGTTAGAGCTAAATCAGGTATTTGTTGAGGCTGGATCCACCTTTGCCAGTGCACTAATGGCAGCAGGTTTACTAGATGAGTTAGTTATCTATCAAGCGCCCACGCTGCTTGGCGCTGGCAAAACTTTTTATCAAAATGAAGATAACACAACAATTGAAGATCTAATGCGCCTTAAACATATAAGCACCGAGGTTTTAGCTGGCGATATTAAATCGGTTTACCTAGTTGCAGGTGGTATTTAATGTTTACTGGACTTATCTCAGAGCTTGGCACAGTGAGTGCGATTACAAAGGGTGAGAGCTCTGCCATCTTTACCATTAACGCACCCTTACTGATCAATGAGATTAAATTAGGGGACTCTGTTGCAGTAAACGGAGTCTGCCTAACCGCCACCTCAATTACAGAAAGATCATTTACTGCTGATGTGATGGTGCAAACTCTTTCTCTCACCTCACTATCGCAAGTAAGTGTTGGAAGCGCGGTAAACCTAGAGCTTGCTGCGCAATTAAATGCCCGTATGGGCGGACATATGGTCTCAGGCCATATTGATGGGGTCGCAACTGTTGTTGGATTAACCCAAGGGGATAAGTGGTTGCAATTTGATATTAAAGTGCCTGAGAATCTAAGCAAATACATAGTCAATCAAGGATCAATCGCCCTCGATGGCGTCTCCTTAACTGTTGGTGAGATTAATGAGGCCAATCTAGTAACGGTGTGGCTAATACCTGAAACTCTTACTCGCACCAACCTGGCAGCAAAGAAGCCAGGTGAGTTAGTAAATGTTGAGGTTGATCTAATTGCAAAGTATGTGGAGCGATTGATTACTAAAGGTGATAAATCATGAGTGATTTAAAAGCTGCCCTTAATGATTTTAAAAATGGAGCCTTCCTAATTGTTACCGATGATATTGACCGAGAAAATGAGGGTGATTTAATTCTGCTGGCACAAAAAGCAAGCACTGAACAAATTGGCTTTATGGTTCGCCACACCTCAGGGGTTATTTGCTGCGCAATTACCGATGAAAATGCAAAGCGCCTAAAGCTGCCAATGATGGTGGCACAAAACGAAGATAGCCATGAGACCGCCTTTACCATCTCTGTAGATTTAATTGCAGGCAGAAGTACTGGCATAAGCGCAGCAGAGCGAGCAAATACTTTGCGCGCGCTAGCTAATCCAGGCTCTGCACCAACTGAGTTTTTACGCCCCGGTCATATTTTTCCATTGGTTGCAGTTGCAGGGGGTGTGCACCAGCGGGCAGGGCATACTGAAGCAGGTGTTGCTCTATGTGAGTTAACAAACTCATACCCTGCAGCGGTAATCGCTGAGTTAGTAAATGATGATGGCTCGATGATGCGCGGAGCCGCCCTTGATGAGTTTGCTAAAAAAACTTCAATTAAGAAGATCTCTATCTCACAAATTAAGAGTTTGGCGGAGAGGAAGGAGATTACAAAGAAGGTTGATTTCACCTGGGCTAATTTGCCGATCGCAGGTAGTAATTGGAAGATCACAACATTTATCTCAACTGCATCAACTGAGCATGCGGTATTAGCACTTGGTAATCTGACAGAGCAGAATTTACTAGTTCGCATCCACTCTGAGTGTTTAACTGGAGATGCCTTTGGCTCCCTAAGGTGTGATTGCGGCTCTCAACTGCTGCAGGCAATGGCTGAGATTAAAGCTCATGGATCTGGATTAATTATCTATCTGCGCGATCATGAGGGACGGGGAATTGGTTTGGGTGAGAAGATAAAAGCTTATGCATTGCAAGATAAGGGGCTAAACACAGTTGAGGCCAATATTTCACTAGGCCATGGGGTTGATGAAAGATCCTACCTAGATGGGATTGAAATAATTAAGGCACTTAATATTACCGATATTGAGCTGCTAACTAATAACCCAGATAAGTTAGCCGCCTTTGCTCACTCTGGTATCAATTACAAAGCCCGACAGCTACAAAGTGGTGTAAATGAGTTTAACAAAGAGTATTTAAAAACAAAGCGTGATTTATTAAACCACTCGTTAGGAGAGATCTAATGTCAGCTAAAGCACCTGAGCTAGTAATTAAGGGATTTGAAAATCTACGCGCCGTAGTAATTTCAGCCAGCTGGCATGAAGATATCTGCCAATCATTAGTAGATGGGGCAGTTAGAGGACTTAAATCAGGGGCAGTATCTAAGATTGAACTTCGCAAAGTAGCCGGCTCATTTGAATTACCACTTGCTGCCCAACTTGCCTTTGATGAGGGCTTTGATCTTGCAGTAGTTGTTGGTGTGGTAGTTCGCGGGCAGACCGCACACTTTGATTATGTTTGCCAAGGTGTTACTGATGGTGTTATGCAGGTATCACTTAGTAGATCTAAACCAATTGGCTTTGGGGTTTTAATGTGTGAAAGTGTTGAGCAGGCAAGGGCTAGAGCTGGCTTTGCAGATAGTTTTGAGGATAAGGGCTTTGATAGCGCACTTGCTGCCCTTAGCGTTTTAAATAATAAAAAAACTACTTAAGGCTTTTTAATTCCAGCCTCTTTGCGAGAAACCTTCATTGATGGATCCTTCTTGGTGGCAAAGGCAAAGATGGCAAGACCAGTTACAAGGGCCCCTGCCCCAACGCCAAAGGCGAGCACATCCTTTGAACGGTTTATATCAACAAATACGCCAACAAAGATCACCGCAATCAGGGCAACTACCACGCCAATTAACTTAGATTTTAAATCATCAAGATCATGAACCTGCAGCCACACCGGCACCTTTAGATCCTCATTGATAAAGAGCTCATATAGGCCGTATCCAATAACTAATAAGACAGTTCCTAGCAAGATTGCATCCACTGCAGTTAAGACATCGACAATAGTTAACTTTAACTTGGTGCTGTTTAGGATCGCATCAATAATTACTTGAATCATCTCAATTGAGCCCTGCACCATCAGCAAGAGTGCGCCAAGGATTGAGGCAATCGCTGGCACAACTACGGCATATCTGGTGGCAGCTAAGATTCTATTCATAGCCAAATGGTAAAGCAGATGAGCAAAAGGGGTGCGTAAGACGCTCGGTGTGAAATTACCAAGTACTGTTAATTTATGACAAAACGGCAAGAGTATAAAGTTGTGCAGAGCTATCGAGATTTTGAGGTGCGCGAATACCTCTCATGTGTACTAGCTGAAGTTAAAGTCTCAGCAAAGTATGAATCTGCCTCCAGCATGGCCTTTGCCCCACTCTTTCGCTATATCTCAAAAGGTAATAAAGCTAGTGAAAAAATAGCGATGACTGCCCCGGTAATTGCTGCGCAAAGTGGCTTAGAAACTGAAGAGAATGATTGGTATGTCTCCTTTGTTATGCCAGCTGGCAGCAAGTTTGGCCACTTGCCGCATCCAAATGATCCACAGGTTAAATTGAAGGAGTTAGATAAACAAATCTGTGTTGCACTCTCATTTCGCGGCCGGGCCACCACCGATCTAACAAAAAAGTGGATTGATCAATTACGAAGTGCAGCAAAGCGAGAGAACATTGCACTCTCAGATGAAACGAGAATCTGTCGCTTTGACCCACCATTTAAGCCAGGATTACTTCACTACAACGAGATCGTAATTCCAGCCTTTTTGGGAGTGCGTTAATTTAATTAGATAAGATTGCCTAATGTGTGGTCGCTACGCCCTTAATATCTCAGGTGAAGATCTAGCGATCGAGTTTGCTGCCGGGGTTAAAGATGCTGGCTATACGCCCAGTAACTGGAATATCTCACCAACTACGGTAATTCCATTTATTAGTAGCAATGATGAAAGAGGTATTGAGCGTAGTATTCAAACCGCAAGATGGGGATTAATTCCATCATGGGCAAAGGATGCAAGCCGGCAAGCAAATGCAATTAACGCCAGAGTTGAAAGTATTGCTGAAAAACCAACCTTTAAATCTGCTTTTAAATCAAGAAGATGTTTAGTTCCAGTAACTGGTTACTATGAATGGGCAACAGAGCTTGGTAAATACAAACCAAAGCAGCCCTTTTATATCTGCCATAAAGATAAACAAACACTTGCCATCGCAGGTCTTTATGAAACTTGGATAAACCCAGCCACAAACTCACCAATAACAACAGCTGCAATTATTACCAGGCAGGCATTCGGAATCGTTGCGCCAATTCACCACCGAATGCCGGTGATCCTGCCGAAGGAGTTATGGAGTAGCTGGCTAAGTAATAAATCATTAAGCCCAGATGAAACAGAACATTACCTAAATATGATTAATCTAAATCAACCAGATGAGGTGTTAACCTTTTGGCCAGTATCTGATGAGGTAAATAACGCCCGCAATATTGGCGCGCAGTTAGCAGAAGAGATACCACTGCCAGAAGCCGGCACACTTTTTTAAGCAGGTGAAATAAAACAGCTGGCAAGTGCTAACAATATGTAGCACCACTTGCCACTGTCGGTGGGGTTTAGTATCTTATCGAACAAATGTTCGAACGCAAATTAACCTCAAGTAACGGGCAAAAAAGCCCTGCCCAAACGGTGATCAGTCAGGTATCTGAAGGTGGTGAGCCAGTTGAGTTTATTTATAACGGAGTGCGCTTTCACATTAATGAAAAATTAACTACCTGGCTGCAAACAAATGATTGGTGGAAAAAATTAGATCAAGGTGAGGTTAAAGAGAGCGTATCTAAGTACTGGCAGGTTGAGGCAGCCCCGGTTGGCGCACTTACCACCTTTGAGATTGAGTTTAATCAAGAAAGTAATAGTTGGCGCATTACCCCAAGCTCTAGAGTGAAAAACAAATGAGTAATTCATTTACTCACCTTTCAATCTCATCTGGTTACTCCTTTAAGTATGGATCTGCTCACCCAGAGCAGTTAATCGAACGTGCTGCGCAATTTAATATGACATCCCTTGCCTTAACAGATCAAAACAATCTAGCGGGGGCAATTAGATTTGCCCAAAGTTGTGAGAGCTTTGGGATTAAACCAATCCTGGGCATAACTCTCTCCTTTATTCAAAAAAGCTCAAAGATTACCCTGCTGGCAAAAAGTGGCTGCCTATCTGCCCTATATCGATTGGTAAGTGGAATAAATACCAATACCAGCGATGGAGTATTAACTATTGAGTTACTAGAGCGGTTTAATCAGTACTCAAAGAATCTAATCGCACTGCTTGGCCCGCAATCATCCCTTAATAAAAATCTAACCAATCGCAAAGAGGCCGCTGCCCTTAGTAATTATCAATTAACCAAGCAACACTTTGACACTGTGGCGATTGAGTGTGTTAGCCATTTAGAACGAAGTGGGAATTTAAGATCAACCACAGCTGCTGGTAGATCCCTTGCCTTTGCGATCAAACATCAAATACCTTCCGTTATTACCAACCAGGTGAGGATGTTAGAAAAAAGTGATGGACCGGTAATTGATGTTTTAGATGCCAACCGAAAGCTCTCATTTATTGGCAGCGCCACCGTTGAGCGAAGCAATGGTGAGGCATATCTAAAAGATAGCGCCAGCATGGGCTACCTAGCAGATCAGATTGCAAGGGCAGCAGGTGAGTCAAGCAGTCGAACACTTTTGCAAACAACTAAAAGTATTGCGCAAAGTTGTGAGTTATCACCACAAGGTGAGATTGGCTTAGGTGGGATTCACCTGCCAGAGCCATCCCTATTTGGTGCAAGTAATCAAGAACAATTACTAACTCAGTTAAAGCAAAAGGCAGAGAGTAAAATAAGTTACTACTATCAAAGTAATCAATACCAACAGGTGCAGGACCGGCTTGCGCAAGAGATCACCACTATTGGCCAATTAGGTTTCACCTCCTACTTCCTAACTGTTGCCCAAATTACCGATGCTGCGCGTAGGGCTGGCATAAGGGTGGCAGCAAGAGGAAGCGCCGCAGGATCACTGACCTGCCACCTGCTTGGTATCTCTGAGGTTGAACCAATTAGTAATCAATTGATTATGGAGCGGTTTTGTTCGGTTGAGCGAAATGAATTACCAGATATTGATATTGATGTTGAGTCAGACAGGCGGTATGAGATCTATGACTTAATCTTAAAAAAGTATGGCGCATCTGATTGGCAAAACCCAAATAACTCAACTCGGGCTGCAACTGTTGCGATGGTGGAGCGATATCGCGCTCGCCATGCAATCCGTGATGTTGGTAGCGCACTGGGTGCTGATCCATCACAAATTGATCTGTTGGCAAAATCTATGCCCCATATCAGCGCTAGAAATATTGGGGAGGCAATAAAGCAACTACCAGAGCTAAAAAGGCTGGACCTTTCATCGCCAAAGATTAAGGCGGTAATAAACCTTGCAATGCGCCTTGATAAATTACCAAGGCATCTTTCAATGCATCCGTGCGCAATCGTCTTATCTGATGCTACTTTGCAAAATTTTGCTCCTATTGCCATAAACCAAAGTAATTACCCAATGCTCACCTTTGATAAGGATGATGTTGAGGCGATTGGGCTGCTAAAGCTTGATGTGTTGGGAGTACGAATGCAATCTGCTATCGCTGCCACACTGACTGAAATAAATGAGATTGAAGGTGAAGTACTTGATATCAATAAGATCCCATTAGATGATGCATTAACCTTTGACCTAATTAAATCCACTAGAACACTTGGTTTATTTCAGGTGGAAAGCCCAGGACAGCGTGAGTTAGTTGGCAAGTTAGTACCAAGTAAATTTAATGATCTAGTAATTGGTATCTCACTCTTTCGTCCTGGGCCAATAAAGTCTGAGATGATCACACCCTTTTTAAATGGCAGAGATGGGATAAGTAAGCCTGATCTAATTCACCCAGATTTAGCGCCAATCTTGGAGCAAACTCAAGGAGTAGTTGTCTTTCATGAGCAGGTGATTGCAATTATTGCAAAGCTCACTGGTTGTAGTTTGGGAATGGCAGATCAACAAAGACGAAACTTAGGGGACCCGGATGCATCCCAAGCTGTTTGTGATTGGTTTTATTTAAAAGCTGCCAAAGCTGGTTACACAAAGGAGGTCTTAGATACCACCTGGCAGATCTTAAAAGATTTTGCCTCCTTTGGCTTTTGCAAAGCCCATGCCTCTGCCTTTGCGCTAACCACCTATCAATCTGCTTATTTAAAGACGCATCACACAGCCTGCTTCTTATCTTCAGTACTAACCCATGAACCTGGCATGTATCCAAAGCGATTGATAATTGATGAAGCCAGGCAGTGGGGGATAAAGATCTTGCCAATTGATGTTAATAAATCAACAGCTACTTACAAAGTAGAAAAGGTTGAGGCTGATCAAACAAATAGATATCTTTATACCGCGCCAAATACTGCCAGCAGTGGCAGCAAGTTAACGCTGCCAGATGCAACCGGTTATGGCATCAGAGTATCTCTGGCCGATATTGCCGGTATCTCTGCTACAGAAATAAAATCAATAATTGCTAACAGGCCCTATACCGATCTAGCAGATTTCACATATCGCTCTGGATCTTTTTGGCCAACTACGCAGGCACTTGTTGAGATCGGCGCATTTGATGCCCTCCACAAAATTGGCATTGGAAATAAATTAAACAGAAGAGATTTAATACAGCACTTAGCGGAGTTAAAGCAATTAAATGCTGGCAAAGCATCCGGTGCTCAATTAACCCTTGAGCTCTCCCCTGGTGAGATAGACTCTTTGGGATTACCAGATATTACAAAGCGTGAGCAGATAAGTAGTGAACTAGAAAACTTAGGTCTAGATATCACCGAACATCTGCTTAAACAGTACGCCCCATTCTTAGATGCAATGAAGGTCTGTAAATCAAGTGATCTAATAAAACATCGATCAAACCAGGAGGTCTTAGTAGTTGGGGCAAAGGTTGCCCTGCAATCACCACCGATTAGAAGTGGCAAACGGGTTTTGTTTTTAACCCTAGATGATGGCTTTGGTTGCAGTGATCTAACCTTTTTTGAAGATAGCCAACAAGGCTGCGCCCACATCATCAAGGGAAATAATCTAATTATCGCCAAAGGAGTAATTAGAAGAACTGGGGCAAGAGGAATATCAATTAGAGCAACGGCTGCTTGGGCGTTAGATGATCTTTATCAAAGCTGGCTTGGTGAGCAAAAGATAGTTACTAGCCACTGACAGTAGGCAGGTCTATGGTGAAGGTATGGAAAATAAACAGATACCAATAGTTGAAGCAACTAAAGATGGCTTAAATCGTTACGCAGATTTCTCTGGAGTATCTAATAGATCCCAGTACTGGTACTTCGCCCTAGCAACCTTCTTAGCATCTCTTGCAGCCTCAATAGTTGCCGGAGATATGGTGGGAAATCTTGTCTCGCTAATTACATTACTACCATCTATCGCAGTTGCAATTAGAAGAATGCATGATGTGGGCAAGAGTGGTTGGTTTATTTTAGTTCCAATCTATAACCTCATACTGCTAGTAACACCAAGTAAGCCAGGAGTTAATTAATAATGCTTGAAACAGTTTTACTCTGCCTTGCCATTTCATTAATCATTAATGGCCGTCAATCAAAGAAACGCAGATGGCGCAAACAAAGCTTAGATAATGAGTTAAAAGAGTTAATCCACTCATCTGATGATTCAACTGGGATTGCCTTAGATATTAAGAACTACCTACTTCGGGTATTAGATGATGCACAAAATGATGTGGAAAAGTTTAATGATGCTCAATTAGCAGATGCAGATCGCATCCTAGATCGAGCAGGTGCTAGCGCCCTTTTTTGGATGAGTGAGATCGCCGCCCAAATGACACTGCTAGCAACCGCCCAATTAAATGGTTTTCCTACCAATGTTGGCCAAGAGCTTGGGGAGTCGGCAACACCGGCCAAAGTAATTGATGCGGTGGTAAAGATATGAGCTTTATTTAATTACCCAAGCTCATCGATTGAAATGATTTTCTCAGTAAACTCAACATCATCAGTTTCTAAAAAAAA
Organism: Candidatus Nanopelagicus sp.; assembly: GCA_016462445.1. Taxonomy (GTDB): domain Bacteria; phylum Actinomycetota; class Actinomycetes; order Nanopelagicales; family Nanopelagicaceae; genus Nanopelagicus. Next base: position 14,038 of record JAEMTE010000022.1, read on the forward strand.
TCTAATAGAATCAAAGACATTGTCTCTAACAATATTAAGATCTGCATTGCCATATCCTGCTAAACCAACCTCTTCGCAGCTGGCATCCCATTGCCCATCAATGCAGAAAAACTCAACAGCAACTTTCAACATTCTCACCTCCTTCTACCTATAAGCAAAGGTCCAATTTTAAATAATAATTATTGTTATTACAACTACTAAATGTCACTCTAAGTAGTTATAATTAATGTATGGGTGAAATAAAAGTATCTGATAATCGAGTATTAGAGATCTTTGATAACGCAGTTAAATCTGATAAAGCTATTATTTTTCACCATGGCACACCCAGTGATGCCAGCGCTTGGCAATCATGGCTTGATACTGCAGCCACTATGGGTATTCGCGCCCTCTCCTATAGCAGAGCTGGTTATGGGGCAAGTGATAGAAACTTAGGCCGCACTGTTATTAGTAATAACTTAGATATCTGCCAGATCTTAGATTCCCAAAATATTTCAGATTTTGTCTCTATTGGTTGGTCAGGTGGTGGCCCCCACGCACTTGCAACAACTTGTGAGGATAGAAATCATGGCGCTATCTCAATAGCAGGTGTTGGCGCCTATGGAGCTGCTGATCTTAATTTCCTTGAAGGGATGGGGCAGGAAAATCATGATGAGTTTGGGGCAGCACTTGCGGGTGAAAAAAAGATTACAGAGTGGTTAGAAAAGTTTGGATCTGGCATGAGAACTGTTAGCGCAGATGAGATAGTGCAAGCCTTTGGTGGCTTAATTGGTAAGGCAGATACCGATGTATTACAAGCTGGGTATGCAGATGAGATGGCTGCCACCACACGAAGTGCGTTAGCAATTAGCTTTAACGGCTGGGTTGATGATGATTTAGCCTTTGTCAAAGAGTGGGGATTTAACTTAAGTGATATTACTAAGCCAGTATTTCTCTGGCAGGGCGATGATGATTTTATGGTTCCCCACGCTCACTCCTACTGGTTAGAAAAACATATCCCAACTGCGCTGCTTAGGTTTATTCCAGGTCAAGGTCACATCTCTATTGGGGTTAAGTATCAAGGTGAGATTCTAAAACAAGCCCAGGATTTATTAAGCCAGGGTTAGCGTTTGTATTATTAGTTCAATTAATTAAAGGAGTCCATCAAAGTGTTAGCTAATGAGGCAGATATTTTCAACG
>JAEMTE010000042.1 GCA_016462445.1 Candidatus Nanopelagicus sp.
TAGGAAATTATGGCTTAAAAGAAAAAATGACTTGGTTTTGGCATGGGCATTGGGCTACCTCAATAAATAAAGTTGATTATCCACTAGTAATGTATAAACAAAACCAAACTCTGCGTGCTAATTCACTTGGAAATTTTAAGACAATGTCACGGGCGATGGTCAATGATGGTGCACTACAAATCTGGCTAGATGGACAAACTAACAGTGTTAACTCACCTAATGAAAATTTAGGCCGTGAATTAATGGAGCTTTTTACAATAGGTGTTAATCGTTATAGTGAGGATGATGTAAAAGCAGCGGCTAGGGCACTAACTGGCTATCAAGTTGTCAGAAGTAATGGTGAGGTAACGATAAATCAGAGACGGCGGGATACAAGCCCAATCACCATCTTAGATTCAACTAATTACTTCACAGGTGAGTCATTATCTGACTTTTTAGTCAATCGACCAGATTGTGAAAAATTTATTGCAGAACGAATTTGGTATCGATTTATCTCAAGTACTGAGCCAATGCCTGCTAATTTTGTTAGTAAGAAAGCATTTTCAAACCGTGAAATTTATCCGGCAATTACTGCTGCAGCTAAATCAAATTTACTATCAAACTCAAAGTATGAACTAGTAAAATCCCCAGTTGAATGGTTTGTATCTGCCTGCCGTGCACTTGAGCTAGTTCCTTCAAAACTTGAAACTAGTGATAGATTGTTTAATTATTTAGATAAATTAGGACAAGTTCCATTCGCACCGCCAAATGTAGGCGGATGGCCAGCTGAAGCAGCTTGGCTTAGTTCAGCTAGCTCTCTCTATCGAATTGATTTTGCAAAATGGCTAATTAAAAGAAGCCAATTACAATCACTAAACGAAATCCCCGTTAGCAATAGAGTTATTGAGAGTCAAAACTGGCTAGGTGTTTATCAATGGAGTGCACGAACTAAATCAACTTTAAACTCAGCCTCATCTGATCCTGAGGAATTTGCACTTTTAGCATTATGTAGCCCGGAATATGTTGTCAATGCTTAATCTAAAGAATAGGAGTTGCTATGCATAAAGTTACGCGTCGTAAGTTTTTGCAATACACCGGGGGATCAGTCGCAACTGGATTATTTGCGCCATTACTAAGCATGGAAGATATTTCTGCCGCCGCGATAAATCGTCCGCTTCCGCCAAACACTCCGATTCTTGTGCTTATTACTTTATATGGCGGAAATGATGGGATTAACACTGTAATTCCTTATACAGATTCAACTTACTACTCATCACGACCTGAGGTTTCTTATAAACCAGAGAGCATGCTGCCACTTGACTCAGAGTTAGCATTAAATCCTGCAATGAAGGGATTAAAAGGGTTATGGGATCAAAACAAAGTAGCAATTATCCGCGGAGTTGGATATCCAAACCCTGATTACTCACACTTTTCCTCAATGGCAAAATGGCAAACCGGCTCACCTGATCGAAATATAAATACTGGTTGGTTAGGTCGTTGGATAGATTCCCAACCGGAGGATCCACTTCTTGCGATTTCACTTGGTTCAGTATTACCACCATTACTTGCTGGTGCTAAACGATCAGGCTCAGCTCTACCCCTTGGTGGATTAGTTGTGCCAACCGGTAGCTTGGCTTATAAGTGTGCCCAACTTTCACAGCCACGTACAGGGGAATCAAAGTTGATGGCAGCAGCTGCAACATCAATGCGTAATCTATTTAATCTTTCCGAAACTGTTCAACCTATTTTAAAGACGCCAGTACTAAACGCCCCTGATTTACCAACCATAAATGGTGGAAATGCTGGTGGTGATAACAACCTGGCACAACAGCTAGATGTTGTAGGAAAGTTGATTGCTGCAAATTCCCCAACAAAGGTTTGGTCGGTTTCCCTTGGCGGTTTTGATACTCACGCCGATGAGGCGAATGCTCAAGCCTCTTTACTAGGTGTTGTCTCTGACTCTGTTACCCGATTTATGTCGCAATTAAAAACCACAACCAGAGCAGAGGATGTAACAATTATGATTTATAGTGAGTTTGGCAGAAGAGTGGCTGCTAATGGTTCACAAGGAACTGATCATGGCACCTCTGGGCCAGTATTTATTGTTGGTAATGCAGTCAAGGGTGGCTATTACGGTGATCAGCCATCACTTAAAAATTTAATTAAAGGTGACTTAGCGATCACAACAGATTTTCGAGATATCTACGCCACTGTTGTTGAGGGAATTTTGAAATCACCAGTTGAAACTTCACTTGGCCAATGGCGGGGAAGAGTTAACTTTCTTAAACCGGTATCTAGCGCCCTTGGTTAGCAACTGCCGCAATCGCAGCCTGCGCCGCAGCTGGATCTAAATATCTGCCGCCTTTTGTAATCGGTTCAAAATCTTCATCAAACTCATAATAAAGTGGAATACCTGTTGGGATATTAACCCCTGCTATATCAGCATCAGAAATACAATCAATATGTTTAACAATTGCTCTAATTGAGTTTCCATGGGCGGTAATTAAAACTGTTTTACCACTCTTTAAATCCTCTGCAACCTCACCCATTAGATATGGCACAACCCGTGCCACCACATCCTTTAGGCACTCTGTCTTTGGTAATTGCTCACCAAGATCGGCATACTTTGGCTCATTTTTTTGTGAGTACTGATCATCATCGGCAATAGCAGGTGGTGGCACATCAAATGATCTGCGCCATAATTGAAACTGTTGCTCGCCATACTCTTTTAAGGTGGCAGCCTTATCTTTTCCTTGTAGCGCTCCATAGTGGCGCTCATTTAATCGCCAAGATCTTTTAGTTGGTATGCCAGTTCGGCCGCAGTTGCTAAGCGCAATATCTGCTGTATCAATTGCTCGCTTTAGTAGGGAGGTGTGAAGAACATCGGGTAATAAATTTGCCTCTTTTAATAATTGACCACCCCGAGCAGCTTCTAATAATCCTTTTTCAGATAACTCAACATCTACCCAGCCGGTAAAGAGATTTTTTGCATTCCAAATGCTCTCACCATGACGAAGTAAGATTAATTTATAACTCATATAGTTAATTCTTTCATAAAATTAAATTAGATGCTCAAAGGCTTTTAGATTTGATAAAGACTCACCTCGAGATACTCGCCAAGCCCACTCACGCCTAATTGCAGATGAAAAGCCCAACTCAAGTAATGGATTAAAGGATGAGTCGGCATACTGCAGCACTGCGCCTAAGATGCGATCAATTTCTCGCTCACTGACTGCATTAAGTGGCAGCCTGCCAACTAAATAAATATCACCTAACTCATTAACTGCAAAGGCGACTGAGTACATCGCAGCATTTTTCTTAAGTAGGTACTCATATACCTTCTCTTTATTCTCATCAGGCTTTCTAATTACAAAGGCGTTAATACTTAATGAGTGATCACCAATTATCAATGCGCAGTGGGTTTGTTGCTTTGCCTCCCCTGGCAGGGTAATTAAATAAGTATTTTCATCATTTTGATCATAATCTAAATCATGTGATTGCAAAAAATCATCAATTACTGCAGCTGGCTCAAGCATCCTCTGCCAAACGTAGTTTCACGCCAACCGGTTGTGAGAGCGCCCAGTCATAAACCTCTAATGTTTTATGGGCGGTATTTTCCCAACCAAAGTGGCTTGCATGTACTACCGCCCCCATAGATAAAAGTAATCTGCGTTGCGGCTCTGCAATTAATCTTGAGATAACCGCAGACCATGCCTTTGGATCATGGCCATCTACTAATGAGCCAGAGATACCATCTGAGACAGCGGTTCTAAGCCCACCAATTGCAGTTGCAACAACTGGTGTGCCACAAGCTTGGGCTTCAAGTGCTACTAA
>JAEMTE010000023.1 GCA_016462445.1 Candidatus Nanopelagicus sp.
ATGGCGGTGGTGCATTCTCTGGAAAAGATCCATCAAAGGTTGATCGATCAGCAGCATATGCAATGCGTTGGGTAGCAAAGAATGTTGTGGCAGCAGATCTGGCTGATCGGTGTGAGGTACAGGTTGCTTATGCAATTGGTAAAGCTCAGCCTGTTGGATTATTTATTGAAACATTTGGAACCGAGAAGTTTGATCTAGCAAAGATTAGTGATGCTGTTAAAGAGGTATTTGACTTGAGGCCGGCAGCGATTATCCGAGATTTAAATCTTCTGCGTCCGATCTATGCAAAGACTGCTGCTTATGGACACTTCGGTAGAGAGTTGCCAGAGTTTGCATGGGAGAAGAAAGACCGCGCTGCTGCCCTTAAGGCATTAGTAAATTAAGCAGTGGCTTCACCACTTAAATTAAAGCGGCAAATAACAACTAATTCAAAAAATATAACTGCAGAGGTAGCGACGGAGCTACCTATCGCAGCAGTGTTAGTTGATACTCCAGTTTCACACCTTGAAGGCATCTATGACTATTTAGTTCCAGTCCATTTAAGTGATCTAGCCATAATTGGTAGCAAGGTATTGGTGGAGTTTGGCAAGAGTAAAACAGAGGCGTTAATTATTGATCGCAAAAGTAATAGTGACAAAAAACAAGGTATAAAGCAGTTGCTAGATGTTATCTCACCACCTGGACTAATTAATCAGGATGTTATGAAGCATATTGAAATGGTTAGAGATCGCTTTGGTGGTGGAATTTGGAGCATCTTAAAATCAGCGGTTCCAGCGCGAGTAGTTAAAGAGGAGAAGTTACTTGAGCAGGTAATTAAACCCGCGGTGGTAGCGCCATATGAATCAGAGTCACTACGAGAGATAATTGGCAACTCAGATTATGCCCAACTGCGTAGTAATAAGCGCATTAGGTGGGGCAGTAATTTCCCATCAGCAACAGATGCAGATCACTTCTTAGTTGAATTAGTAAAGATACGCGCACAGGCTAATCAAGTTTTACTTTTACTACCTGATGAATCGGACATATCTAGATTTATGCCATTGTTAGCAGAGCATTTTGGTGATCTAGTTATAGAGCTAGGCTCTCATTTAAGTAAGGGCGTGCGGTATCGAAATTATTTAACGGCAAATCTACAATCTCCTAAGGTAATAATCGCTACCCGAAGTGGTGCCTTTACCGCACTGGGTGAAGATGCAACTGTGATTGTGGTTTCAGATCTTGATCAATCTCATTATGAGCTACATGCTCCGGGCTGGAATACTCGTGATGTTACATTACTTAGAGATAGCAAGACATCAGTCATCTTTATCTCACCCTCCCACTCACTTGAGATTGCTAGATTAATTGAGATTGGTTGGCTTGATAAGAAGGTTTATAAGGTTAAGACAAGCCAGAAATATATAACGGGGGAGAGCGGTAATTCATATATTTTGGCGATTAAAAATGGCTCTAGTAAAGGCAATGTATTGGTTTCAGTAGCTGAGAAGGGGTACGCAAATTTATTTCTCTGCGCTACCTGCCGCAATACCGCCACATGCGAGTGTGGGGGAAAGTTACAGATTGATAGTGTTAAAAAGATTCCTAAGTGTTACCTTTGCGAAAAGATTTATAAGGAGTTCAAGTGCTCATACTGCTCCGGAAATCGGCCATTTGTAATTGCTAAAGGAATTGATCGAACAGCGGAGGAGATTGGCCGCGCTATTTCTAGCGCATCAATTTTGATCTCATCCGGTAGTAAGAAAATTCAATCTCTGCCACCTGGCAAGCATGTTGTTTTGGCTACCGCTGGCTCTGAACCATCAGGGGTATATAGCGCTGTTGTAATGCTAGATGGTGAGCGAATTTTTAATCGACCATCACTTAGAGCAGAGGAGTTAGCTAAGTTTCATTGGTTTTCACTTCTTGCTCGAGCATCATTTGATGCCCAAGTTTTTTTCTCCTTACCCAATCATCATCCAGTAGTCCAAGCGTTAATTAGGGCAGATTCATCAACTGCTGCCACATATGAGTTAGAGAGTAGGAAACAATCTAAGCTGCCGCCCTATTATCGAGTTGCAGTTGTAATTGGAGATTCTGCGGAGATATCAAAGTTTGCGGAAAATCTACGAAACACCAAAAATTATGAGATTACTGGACCAGTTTCTGTTGACTCATATCAGAGTAAATTACTGATAAGGGTTGGCTTACCAGAGGCACAATTGTTAGTAGATCTACTTGATGATATTACTAAGGTGCAGGGAGTGAAAGGTAGAAAAATCTTTAAGGTCAGATTCGACCCCTTTGATCTCTAAGCATATTTCTGAAGTATCATTGGCTTATGGCACTTCAACCAATTAGATTATTTGGCGACCCAGTATTAGTTACCCCAGCTAGTGAGGTAATTGATTTTGATAAAGAGTTGCGCCAATTAGTTGCAGACTTAACTGAGACTATGCAGGCTGCTCCTGGTGCTGGGCTTGCTGCTCCGCAAATTGGGGTACCGCTTAGAGTATTTGTTTGGGATATTAATGATGAGCTTGGCCATCTGATAAATCCATCCCTTGATTTGAGCGAGGAGTTACAAGAGGGTGAAGAAGGGTGCTTATCCTTTCCAGATTTAGTTTATGAAACACCAAGAGCATTTAGGGCAGTGGCTAAGGGCTTTAATATGTATGGGGAGCCAGTGGTTGTTGAAGGAACTGAGTTGCTGGCTAGGTGTCTGCAGCATGAGACTGATCATTTAAATGGAGTTCTATTTATAGATCGGATGAAATCTGAGCAACGTAAAATTGCAATGAAAGAGATTCGCGAGTCAGAGTGGTTTGGCCTAGCTAGTATCGATGGAAGCACTCCAATAATTAAAACCTCACCCCACTCCACCTTTGGTTTGGGACTATAAAACTTTGAAGCTTTTTGTTGCATCATCCTCATTAGTTGCTAAGCCACTTATCTCAACCCTTTTGGCAGGTAAGGATCATCAATTATTGGGATTAATAACAAATCCTGATAAAGCAACTGGTCGGGGCATGCAGATAGAGGCTAATGAGTTAGCCACTTGGGCACAGAGTGAGAAAATTCAAACTTATAAACCCAGTACTCATGATGAGATCAGATTAATTATTGAGAAAGATAAACCAGATTTAGTAATTACGATTGCATATGGGCAGTTAATTCCAGAACCATTATTAGATTTACCAAAACATGGCTGGATAAATGTTCATTTTTCTACCCTTCCTAAATGGCGTGGTGCTGCGCCAGTTCAATGGGCAATTCTTAATGGCGATAAAGAGAGTGGAATAAGTATTTTCAAACTTGAAAGAGGAATGGATACTGGTCCGATCTATCTTATGCAATCAATTCAGATTGAAAGTAGTGAAAGGAGTGAGGAGTTACTAGAGCGTTTAAGCATTCTCGGCAGCTCATTAACTTTAGACAGCCTTACTCTTATCTCTGATGGCTTCACACCACAAGCTCAATCTGCGCAGGGTGTAAGTATTGCGCCAAAATTTAAGAAGAGTGATGGCCAACTAGATTGGAGCCAGAGCAGTGAGCAGATATTTAATCGCTATCGCGCCTTGTCAGATAATCCAGGTGTTTGGTCGATGCTTGCAGATTTACGAATAAAAATTGATTCGCTGCGGCCTTCCTATGCTTCAGATCAATTAAAGCCAGGAGAGATCTTAATTGATAGCGAGAAGTTTTTTGTTGGCACCTCTACCAATGTTATTGAGATAGTTAGATTAACTCCGGCTGGGCGAAATCAGATGAGCGCAGCTGAATTTATTAGAGGATTGCCAAATAGGTCAGGCCTATCTCTTGGGTAAACCAAATCCAACCCCAACGCGACTAACTGCATATGAGTTGGTCCACCAAGTAAATCGGCAGGGTGCGTATGCAAACCTTAGGCTGCCAGAGCTACTTGCTAAATCAAAGATGACGCAGGCTGATAAAGCATTTACAACTGAGTTAGCTTATGGATCCTTAAGAATGCAAGGCCAACATGATTACATTGCAGCGAAATATCTAGATCGGCCATTTTCTGAAGTTGATGAGAAGATTCAAGATTTACTGCGCATAGGTATCCATCAAATTACTCAGATGCGAGTTGCTTCTCACGCTGCGGTCTCTGAGACAGTTGAGGTTGCAAAATTAGTTGCTGGTGAGTCAAAAGCCTCTTATGTGAATGCAATTTTAAGAAAGGTGAGTGAAGCAAATAATGATCTGTCAGAATTGAAAGATAGGCCAGTATTGGAAAGATTGGTTATTCAATATAGTCATCCAGAGTGGATAATCTCAGCATTTTATGACCAACTTCAAGATTGGCAAAAGGTGGAGGAGCTTTTGGCGGCAAATAATCTTCCAGTAAAACCAGATGTAATCTCCTGGCCTGGTAAATCCTCAATTGCGGAGTTAATCACTTTAGGAGCAACTGCAATCGATGGTTTTGTAAATGGAGTTAATCTGCCAGGCATTCCATCTGAGTTTGAACCAATTATTACCCGCAGGGCTGGAGTGCAGGATCGGGGATCTCAATTAGTTGTTGAGAATTTTCTGGCAACTGCAACTGCTGGCTTATCTTGGCTTGATATGTGTGCTGGCCCTGGCGGTAAGGCTGCATATCTTTTTCATTCCCTTACAAGCTCTGATCCAACTGCAACATTTCTAGCAAATGAGCCAATTTCACATCGAGCGGAGTTGGTAAAAAGAGTGGTAAATAACCAACAGGTAGTAAGTTTTGATGCAACTGATGCAAAGAATTTTTCTCAGAGATTTGATCGGATATTAGTTGATGCCCCTTGCACCGGACTTGGCGCCCTTCGAAGGCGTCCTGAAGCAAGGTGGCGAAGGACAATAAAGGATCTTAAAGAGTTAGTCTTACTGCAACGACAACTTTTATCATCTGCGTATGCGCTTCTAAACCCAGGTGGAGTTATTGCGTATGTAACCTGCTCACCTCATCTTGCAGAAACTAAGGGGCAGGTTCTTGATTTTTTAAGTACCTACCCAGATATGCAACTACTACCAATGCAAAGCCTGCCCCTTGCCCATAATCGAGGAGTTTTACCTGATGGCACGGTTCAACTTTGGACACACCTAGACCAATCAGATGCCATGTTTATGGCTCTTCTTAAAAAGGTGGGTTAAATACTCCTCATGAGCAACAAAAATTCAATCTTGATAACTCCTAGCATTTTAAATGCAAATTTTGATGATTTAGAGAGTGAGATTGCAAAGATCTCACAGGTCTCTGACCTACTTCATTTAGATGTAATGGATAATATATTTGTTCCGAACTTTACATTTGATTTTGAAAGAGCAAAAGAGATTATTGATTTCTCAAAATTATCAGTTGATGCCCACCTAATGATTGCTGATCCAGATGATATGGCGCCAAAGTATGCCCAAGCAGGATGTGCCTCTGTGACATTTCACTATGAAGCGGCTAAAGATTCGCGCATAATTATTAAAAACATAAAATCAAATGGCGCAAAAGCCGGTATTGCAATTAAGCCTGGAACAAAGTTTTCTCAGATTGAAGAGTTTATAGATGATATTGATATGTTACTAATTATGACTGTTGAGCCAGGTTTTGGTGGTCAATCTTTTATGCATGATCAGATGGATAAGGTCGCTAAGGCTAGAGATCGAATTAATCAATGTAAAGAGCCTTTGCCAATACTTCAGGTAGATGGTGGAATTACATTGGAAACTATTGGCGAGGCAGCATCTGCTGGTGCAAATTGTTTTGTAGCAGGAAGTGCTGTTTATAAATCTAGTAATCCAGCAGATATGGTTGAGCAGTTACGAAAGATTGCAGTTAATAGTTTTAAGTTTTAACCGGGGATTCCCATTAGTAGTAAGACTGCTGAAAGATCAGCTGTATTTATCGTTGTTGCAGCAGCTGCTGCAACCTTAGGCTTTGCATTAAACGCTATTCCAAGCCCTGCAGCCTCGATCATATCTAGATCATTTGCGCCATCGCCAATTGCAACAGTTTGAGATAATTCCACCTGCTCACTCTTTGCAAAATCAAGTAGAGCTTGCCGCTTTGCAACTTTATCAATGATCACACCTTCAAGCTCACCAGTTAGTTTCCCGTCTTTAATAGCTAACTTATTTGCTCGATAAAAATCAATCTTTAAATCTTTAAGGATTGGCTCGATTACATCAATAAATCCACCAGAGACAACTCCTACCTTGTGACCTTGTGCATGAAGGGTTTGAATCAATTTCTCAGCACCGGTAGTCAGCAAAATCTCCTTCCTTACCTTTGCAATTACTGATACATCTAAATCTGCAAGTAATGCGACTCTACTCTTTAGCGCTTGTGCAAAATCTAACTCACCAGCCATTGCAGCAGCGGTAATTTTAGATACTGCTGCTTCCTGATTTGCATGCTTTGCTAGTAGATCAATTACCTCTTGCTCAATCAAAGTGGAATCCATATCTAGTACAACAAGGCGCTTACTATTTCGCGCTCTGCCCCCTGGCTCAACTGCTAGATCAATTTGGTTAGCGATTGCCACACTTGCTAATGCTCTTTGCACCTCTTTGATTGAATGGTTAGAAATTGTTAGATCAAGCTCAATTGCGGTCACAGGAGCAGTTGCAGTTCTTCTAATTGCTGTGATATTTCCATTCAAATTGGCAATCTCAGCAGCAACCGCTGCAACTCCAGATGGCTTTAATCCATCACCAATAATTACCACTCTCAGTGATTCAGCTTCTTGGCTTTTCTGCTCCTGCTGCTCAAAATCAATAGCGATATCTAAGCCAATCTCTTTTTCTAATACCTTAAGCTCATCAGAGATTGCTTGAGCATGTGCTTGGTCTAGAGTAATTAAAACTGTTAGAACAAGGCGATCTCGGATAATCAGTTGCTCAATATCTAGGATGGTGATCGCAAATTGTGCCAGCGCACTCATCAGCCTTTGTGTAATACCTGGGTGATCTTCGCCTGAAACCAGAATCAGTCCAGTAAAGGCGGGGTTATTTCTATTAGGCATTGGCTCAGATTAACTGTAATACCCTGCTCGGGGCGGTATCTTTCATCCCTATGGGTGCGATATTGGAGTTATCTGATGTCACAGTTCGCCGGGGCGAGCGGATTATTCTTGGCCCGCTAAATTGGCAGGTATTAGAAGGTCAGCGGTGGGTAGTTCTTGGACCAAATGGAGCTGGCAAAACCACCTTGTTACAAATCTGTTCCTCATTAATTCATCCAACCTCTGGTCAGATCAAAATATTAGGGGAGCAATTAGGAAAGGTAGATGTCTTTGAATTACGAACTCGAATTGGCTTAACCTCCTCTGCGTTAGTTGAATATATTTCTCCTGATGAGTTGGTTATGGATGTGGTACTAACTGCTGCATATGCAATGTTAGGTAGGTGGCAAGAAAAATATGATTTATGGGATGAATCAAGAGCTATGGCATTGCTAACCGCATTAGGAGTTAGAGAGTTAGGTGAGCGATTATTTGGCTCACTAAGTGAGGGAGAGAAAAAACGAGTGCAGATTGCCCGGGCTTTAATGGCAGATCCAGAGTTACTTCTACTAGATGAGCCGGCATCATCCCTTGATTTAGGAGGGCGGGAGGATTTGTTAAAGCGGATTACCACCTTTGCAAGTGATCTGTTAGCACCAGCTACTGTAATTGTTACCCACCATATTGAGGAGATTCCAATTGGCACAACTCACGCACTTTTATTGCGCGAAGGGGCGGTAATTGCGCAAGGAGATATTAACTCCGTTATTACTGATAGTAATTTAACTATGGCTTATGGGTTGCCAATCACAGTTACTTCAGAGGGTGGTCGGTTCTTCGCTCGTGCCCGCTGATCTGCTCTCACATCTGCCTAAGCAGTGGCATCAAATTGTTGATCAAGAGCTATTAAGGCAGATTTCGGCAAAGTTAAGTGATGATTTTATTCCTGCTGCCGAAGATCTCTTTGCAGCCTTTAATCTGCCACCTGCTGATGTGAAGGTGGTAATCGTTGGCCAAGATCCTTATCCAAACCGGCAGCACGCAATGGGGCTGGCTTTTTCAGTAAGAGAAAGTGTGAGCCCTCTTCCGGCCTCACTTAAAAATATCTTCACCGAGTTAGAGAGTGATCTTGGTATTAAACCTAGCAATGGGGATTTAAGTAGGTGGGCATCTGAAGGAGTATTACTAATAAATAGAGCGCTAACCGTTAAGCCGGGTGAGCCTGCTTCACACTCAAAGATTGGCTGGCATGAGTTGACTGAGGTTATTATAAAAAATGTTGCACAATCAGGTGCGATAGGAGTTTTGTGGGGTAATGATGCGCAAACTTTAGCTAAGTATTTTTCTAAAGATGATTTATTTACCGCCCCACACCCAAGTCCGCTCTCGGTATATCGTGGGTTTTATGGTTCAAAGCCATTTAGTAAGGTTAATAATCGTTTAGTTGAAAAGGGTTTAACACCTATTAAATGGTAAAGGGGCGCATCATAAGATGCGCCCCTTTATTCTAAGTTAGCTTATGCAGTCCAAATATTAATTGGAGCTTGCAGGAAGTAAACCATGAATAATCCAGAGACTAGGTACATCAAAGGATGAATTTCCTTTGAGCGGCCTTGGAATAATCGAATTACTACATATGTAACAAATCCTGCTCCAATACCTACAGAAATATTGTAGGTAAATGGCATCAAGATAATTGTTAAGAATGCAGGAATTGCAATTCCAAGATCATCCCAATCAATTCCCTTAATTTGAGCCATCATTAAGAAACCAACAATTACAAGTGCTGGGGTAGCAGCTTCGTAAGGGATGACTGCAACAAGAGGTGCTAAGAAGGTTGTAAGCAGGAATAGAACTCCAGTAACAACTGAAGCAAGTCCTGTTTTGGCACCTTCACCAACACCAGCAGCTGATTCGATGTATGAGGTGTTAGATGAAACTGAACCAGCACCACCGGCAGCTGCAGCAATTGAGTCAACTAGAAGAATGCGTTGTGCACCTTCAACATTGCCACTGCGATCAACTAAGCCAGCTTGGTGACCAATTGCAGTCATTGTTCCCATTGTGTCGAAGAAATCTGCTAGTAAAAGTGTGAACACTAGAAGAAGTGCAGCAACTAATGAGATTCGGTCAAATCCACCTAGGATGTTGAAATCTCCAATAATGTCAAACTTAGGTGTAGCAGCAATTGTTTCAGGTACTGCTGGAACGTTTAGATTCCAACCCTTTGGATTTACTGCTCCAGTTGCGCCATTAAATAGTGGCCCAATCTTGAAAGCTGATTCAACAAGTACTGCAAGAACAGTGGAGAGAACTATTCCAATCAGAAGTGCTCCCTTTACCTTCTTAACAGTTAATCCGATCATTAAGAACAGACCAAATGCGAAGACAACTACTGGCCAACCTACAAGGTTTCCATTATCGCCAAGTGTTACCGGTACTGGTCCAGATCCGGTTCTGCGAACGAAACCAGCATCAACTAGACCGATAAGTGCGATGAAAAGACCAATACCAACTGAGATAGCGATCTTTAATTGACTTGGAACCGCTTTGAAAACTGCAACGCGGAATCCAGTCAGCACTAAAATAAGAATAATTAAGCCTTCAAGGACAATAAGTCCCATGGCATCTGCCCAGCTCATTTTGGATGCAATTCCAACTGCAACGAAGGTGTTTAGACCTAGGCCAGTTGCTATGGCTAATGGAAAGTTAGCGACTACGCCCATCAGGATGGTCATAACGCCAGCAATAAGTGCGGTAGCGGCTGCAACTAATGCAAGATTAGGAGCATCGCCTCCGCCAATGAATTTTCCATCGGCATCTTTAGCAAGACCGATGATGAGTGGATTTAGCGCAACTATGTATGCCATGGTGAAAAATGTGACGACTCCGCCACGAACTTCACGAGCTACGGTTGAGCCACGCTGACTGATTTTAAAGAAGCTATCAAGCATGGAATGTACCCTTCTGTTTTTTTAACATGGTGTTTTCGACATGTTGTCAGATTCGGTCTAACAAGCCGAGGGGGATGCTCTAAATCTATTGGCTACTTCGTGGTAAGGCGATCTACGACACCAAGAGAAATCGCTACCGATTGACCAATAAGTAGCGCAAATAGCGCTGTTCCGATCCCAACTGAGCCTCCCAAAGTAGCGCCCACGCTTAGCGCAGCTACCTCAATCATTAGTCGAACCCTGCCTACTCGGACCCCAGTTTTATAGTGCAAGCCAGTCATCAAGCCATCACGGGGACCAGCGCCAAGGCCGCAGGTTATATATAAAGCAGAGCCAACTCCAACTAATGCAATGCCAAAGAGCACATAAAAATACTTTAGAGGCAAGTTATCAACCTCAGGTATTAAAAATAAACCTAGCTCAACCGATGCTGCAATCACAACAATATTTGCCAAGGTACCAAAACCTGGTCGTTGCCGCAGTGGAATCCAAAGTAATAAAACACTAACTGAGACAAAAAATGTTGACTCACCAATATTTAATGGAGAGTGCAGAGATATGCCCTCCGAGAGGACAATCCATGGTGAGTTGCCAAGTCCAGTTACAACCAAAAATGCTTCACCAATACCAAATATTGTCAGGCCAAATACCAAGATTACAAGTCGTTGTATGTGGTGCTTACCAACGCCTAATGACCAGGTTGAATCAGCACGCCATGGTGTATTTGGAATTGTTCGAGAGGGTTTGAGAAAACTTGCAACTTTAGCCAACCAGTTTCTGCTATCACCAGTTGAACTCACTGCTAAACTCTATCTTATATAACCTCTATAGATGGGTCTCTTTTGGATTTCACTTACACTCAGGCGATTATTATCGGATTTATTCAAGGTATAACTGAGCTCTTTCCAATATCAAGTTTAGGTCATGCAATCTTGATTCCTGCCTGGATTGGTGGATCTTTTAGAGAGTTTATAAGTGAAGAGAATAAAGCGTATTTACTTATAACAATTGCAATGCATTTAGCTAGCTCTATTGCATTGTTTTTAGTATTTCGAAGGCGTTGGTTTAATTTAATTGGCGGAACATTTATCGCTATCAAGAGTAGAGGTTTTCAATCTACCCAATTTAGAGTGCTTAGCTACATTTTAATTGCCACTATTCCAGTTGGCGCCTTGGGTTTGATATTTGGCGATTACTTTCAGAGCATCTTTGGAAAGCCAGCCTTTTCGGCAGCCTTTCTAACAATAAATGGTTTATTACTAATTGCTGCAGAGCGCATGTCAAAAGGCTCAGCTGTTGTACAGACAGGTGACTCTGACTCCCAGATTGATCAAAATATAAATTCAAAATCCGCCCTAGCAATTGGCTTTGGCCAAAGCTTGGCATTATTTGCTGGTATTAGCAGATTTGGTATAACAATGAGTGCTGGTCTTCTACGCAAACTAAACCACTCTGTCGCTTCAGATTTTGCATTCCTACTATCCTTACCAGTAATTGTAGGAGCATCAATTGTTAAGTTACCTGAGCTTTTCACAACAGATGCCAATGAGTTACTAGGTCAAATTTTAGTAGGTTCAGTTGTCTCCTTTATCGCTACCTATATCAGTGTTACTTTTTTGGTGAGATGGTTTAAAACTAAGACCTTATATCCCTTTGCGATTTACTGTTTAATATTTGGTATTGCATCCTTTCTAAGGTTCTCTTAATGTTTCCAGGAATCGGTACTGTTCTAAATATTTTAGCGATTATTATTGGCGGCACACTTGGTGTCTTTATTGGTGGCAGGATAAGTGAGAAGCTACGTAATCTAATTACCGATGTTTTGGGCTGTGTCACAATTATTTCAGCAGCAGATGCCTTATCTGCCTATTGGGATAAGGATCTACAAAGTGCGATGCCCAGCGGCTGGGTTATATTGGTTGTGATATTTTCATTACTTATTGGCGCCTTGATTGGATCACTCCTTCGGATTGAGGAGCGGCTAGAGAATTTGGGAGTCTCATTAAAGAAAAGATTTAGCAGCGATAGTGGCTCAAATTTTGTGGATGGCTTTGTCTCGGCCTCATTAATATTTGCAATTGGCCCACTTGCAATCTTAGGAAGTATTTCAGATGGAATGGGAACTGGAATTGATCAGTTAGTTTTAAAGAGCACTCTAGATGGCTTTACCTCACTAGCCTTTGCCGCATCCTTAGGGTGGGGAGTTGCTTTATCCTCTTTGCCAGTTGGTATTTATCAATTTATTTGGACAGCAATTGGATTGTTCCTAGGCTCTATTTTGGCCAGTTATCAAGTTTCAGCGATGACCGCGGTTGGTGGAGTTTTGTTGATTGGTATAGCCCTTAGGTTGCTGCGGATTAAGCAGATTGCAGTTGGTAATCTTCTGCCCGCACTTGGGTTAGCACCACTACTGGCGCTAGCAGCCCATC
Organism: Candidatus Nanopelagicus sp.; assembly: GCA_016462445.1. Taxonomy (GTDB): domain Bacteria; phylum Actinomycetota; class Actinomycetes; order Nanopelagicales; family Nanopelagicaceae; genus Nanopelagicus. The sequence goes on from JAEMTE010000023.1 coordinate 12,349, forward strand.
AATTTATTTAAGTAGTTAAATTAGAAGCTTTTAGCATCAATTACAAAGCGATACTTAACATCACTTGCAACTGTTCGCTCATACGCAGTATTGATGTAATCAGCCTTAATTACCTCAACATCGCTAACAATATTGTGCTGCCCACAAAAATTAAGCATCTCCTGTAGCTCTACCATACCGCCAATCATTGATCCGGCCAGGGATCGTCTTTGATCTAACATGGTGCCAACATTTACTTGATATGGCTTACCAGGAAGTGCAATTACAACAAATGTGCCATCTAACTTCAGCATCTTCAGGTATGGCTCTAGATCTAGATGAGCTGAGACTGTGTTAAGTATCAAGTCAAAGCTCTTCTCTAATTTTTCTAGATTCTTAACATCCTTTGTCACTACAAAGTGATCAGCTCCCATTGCTTTAGCATCAGCTTCTTTCTCAGGTGAATGTGAGAAAACTGTTGTCTCAGCCCCTAATGCGTGAGCAAATTTAAGACCCATATGGCCAAGGCCGCCAAGTCCCATAATTCCAACCTTCTTACCAGGACCAGCCTTCCAATTTTTAAGGGGGGAGTACAAGGTAATACCGGCACACATAAGTGGTGCTACCCCTGCTAGATCTAGATTCTCTGGGATATGAACTGCGTAATCCTCATCAATTACAAACTTATTTGAGTAACCACCCATGGCTACTGTCTTACCATCTCGCTCTAAGGTGTTATATGTTCCAGTCATTCCCTCAACGCAGTACTGCTCAAGTCCGGCATTACAACTTGCACATTTTCGACATGAATCAACAAATACGCCAACTCCAATTAACCCACCAACTTTAAACTTACTAACCTGTGAGCCAATCTCAATTACGCGCCCAACAATCTCATGTCCTGGCACCATTGGAAATATTGCAGGACCCCACTCCTCCCGTGCTTGGTGAATATCTGAGTGACAAATACCAGAAAAGTAGATATCTAAGGCGACATCTCGTGGCCGAAGTTCGCGGCGTGAGAACTCATAAGATTCAAGTGGTGCACTAACTGATTTCACGGCGTAGCCTTGGGTTTTCATGATGCCTTTCGTAATTAATTATTAAATGGTAGAGATTGCTCTGCTGCTGGATTTGAAACCTTTGCAGTCACATTTCTCATATGATGACGGCGGCAGAGTACTTCATAAGCAACATTTGAGGTAGTTCCAACATCACCAACCACCACCTGCTCACCTTCAGTTACCATCTTTCCATCAACGGTGCGGGCATTATGAGTTGCTCTAGCACCACACCAACAAAGCGCCTCAACCTGCAAAGTCTGCACTCTATCTGCCAACTCAACTAATCGAGCACTTCCTGGAAATAATTTAGTTTTAAAATCAGATAAAATTCCAAATGCATAAACATCAATTCCTAAGCCATCAACAATCTTTGCTAACTGCTCAATCTGCTCTGGCATATAAAACTGGGCCTCATCACAGATAACAAAGCTAATTCGACCACCAATGGATAACCGCTCCACAATTAATTTATGGATATCTAAATCTGCATCAACCTCAAGTGCTTCAAGTTGTAAGCCAAGTCGGGATGAGATTAATCCTTTGCCAGCTCGATCTTTATTTGTAAATATCACACCCTCACGCCCACGTGATCTATGGTTATGAGCGGTCTGCAGAGCAAGGGTTGATTTGCCGCTATCCATTGTTCCGCAGTAGTAAATTAACTCAGCCATGTTCTTATTCTGCCAAGATTGTTCGGATTTGTAGAGCAGGATGGGCTTTAAGCAACCGTGATTTGCCACCTAGTTGAGGTATTTCAAGCAGGAAGGTAAGTGCACTTGGGACTAAGTCTGCCCTTGCAATCAGATCAACTGCAGCTAGGGCGGTGCCACCAGTTGCCAAAACATCATCGACTATTAAAACCTTCTTATTCTTTGGGATTAAACCAGCATGAATCTCAAGGGTGGCACTGCCGTATTCAAGATCATAACTATGTGAAATTACATCCCCTGGCAGTTTGCCACTTTTACGGATTGGAATAAATCCTTTTCCACTGATAACTGCAACAGCTGCGGCAAAGATAAAGCCGCGAGCCTCAATACCTGCGATGTAATCAACCTCTTTAGCTGCCTCTGCAATCTCATTGCAGCACTTAGCAAAAATTTCTTCATCAGCCAGAAGGGGAGTTATATCTTTAAAGGTAATTCCTGGCTTGGGAAAATCTGGGATTATTCGAATTAGATCTAGCGCGCTCTTATTCACCCTCGCATCCTAATCAA
>JAEMTE010000043.1 GCA_016462445.1 Candidatus Nanopelagicus sp.
CGGCCATTATCAATTACCTTAACTGAGCCATCTTTTTGCAAAATTACATTTATCTCACTGCAATACCCGGCGAGTGCTTCATCAACTGAGTTATCTACTACTTCATAAACTAAATGGTGTAGTCCGCGCTCACCAGTTGAGCCGATATACATTCCTGGACGCTTGCGAACCGCATCTAATCCTTCAAGGACGGTGATATTGGAGGCGTCATAGCTCTTATGCTCTTTTTTAGATTGTGTTTGGGTAGCGGTATTTTTCGTCGGCACAATCCACCCCCAAACTGCTTATAGACGATCCTGGCCATTATTTCACCAGGTCACCCCTTAATCTTACTAGGGCTTGGTACTTTCAAATACCCTAAATACAGGTTATATGGTGGATATTAGAAGGTTTTACTTAAGTTTTGTAGGTGGTTACTAGCCGTAGGTATCTCTGGGCCCTCTCGCCCCTCTAATTGAGCGCAGCCCACGTTTCCAACTTGGTGCATTAGGTCCTAAGAAGATCAACTCTTCAACAAGGGCTCCGGGTGCTGAGTTTGAAATTGTTTTAAGTAGCTCAACCTGCATAAGTCTCATCTGTGTTGCCCAGGCAGATGATGAGGATTGAATTGTTAATCTGCCATCAACTAAAGATATTGGTGTGGTGTGTTCGGCAATATCTGCGCCAACTATTTGCGGCCAATCACTAAATAAACCTCCCTCAGCGACACCTTTACCCCAATTACGATTTTCAATTACCTCAGACAAAATACTTTCAATTGATTGCGGATCTCCTATTTTTTCTCTTACATCTGCGCCTTGATCTGCACGCACCTTGCGAAAGCCAGAGCGGTAGAATTTATATAACTCTTTTGCTAAATCTCGTTTCATATCTTGCTCACCGATCCAGCTTTTACTAAGTACCTATCCCCAGTAATTGATTTTGGTAGATCATTTTCAACCGCAACTGTAATTAAGGTTTGCTCCGCTGATTGAGCGATCTCTGCAAGCCGCTCCCTGCGCTCTTCATCTAACTCAGAGAAGACATCATCTAAAATTAAAATGGGGGATAAGCCATCGTTTTTTAATAATTTATATGTTGCAAGCTTTAGTGAGAGTGCGATAGACCAAGACTCACCATGGCTGGCATAGCCTTTAACTTGATGCTCACCTAACATTAAAATTAAATCATCTCGGTGGGGCCCAGTTAAGGTTAAACCTCGCTCAATCTCTAAAACTCGATTACTTATTAACTTTTCCATAATTTTCTCGCTGTTTTCATTAGCGTTTACTGAGGCCGACTCAACTGTTGATTTATATATAATCTCAGCTGCTTTAGTTGGTGAGATATCTTGATAAACCCCATTAAATATAGGTTTTAGCTCAGCTAGCGCGGTAAGCCTGAGAGCTATTAATTGGCCACCAAAATCTGCTACCTGCTTGTCCCATGGGGCTAGGGCATCAATTGAGGCCCTGGTTTTAAGTAGTGAGTTGCGTTGTTTAACCGCCCTCTCATAATCAGAGATAACTGCAGCCACTCTAGGAGATCTTAAGGTTAAAAGTTGATCAATAAATCTGCGCCGCTCACTTGGATCACCTCTAACAATATCTAAATCCTCTGGTGAGAAGTAGATTGTTTGCACAATACCAAAAATCTCTTTTTGACTGCGGACTGAGTTTTGATTTACCTTAGCTCGGTTTGCTTTCTCATTATTAATCTCAAGCTCAACTAATATCTCCCGCTCTGGGTATTTAACCTTGGCCCGAATATAGGCGGCCGGATTTCCTAATTTAATTAGAGGGGTATTGCCAGTTGTCCGGTGAGAGTTTAAAAAGGTTAGATAGAGAATGCTCTCGGCAATATTTGTTTTACCCTCACCATTTTTCCCAATAAAAATTGAGATGCCATTATTTAAAGTTAGATCTAGTGAGGAGTAGGAGCGGTAATTTGTTAGAGCTAGGTTGGTGATTAACACTAATTTAAAGTTAGATAATTATGAGGAGTAGCGCATTGGCATTAACAGGTACTTATAGTTTGTAATTGGCGCACTGCCCGCCTCTGTTTGGCCAGTAAGTACCGCCGGCTTATTTGCGCCAGTAAAGGTAATGTGCACAAAAGCGGTATTTATTGCAGTTAGGCCATCTGTTAAAAAGGTTGGGTTAAATGCGATATTAATATCTTCACCCTTATAGTTAATATCTAACTTCTCACTCGCTTGTGCCTCATCCCCAGTACCAGCCTCTAATTGCAGTGTGTTACTTGAGAAATTAAGCCGCAGTGGAACAGTTTTATCAGTTACTAACGCTACTCGGCGAACAGAGTCTAAAAATGGGGCTACCTCAATAACCGCCTCTGCAGTTGAATCATTTGGTAGTAGGTGTCTAAATGGTGGGAAGGAGCCATCTAAAACTCTTGAGGTCATGCTTTTCCCTTCTGAAACAAAACCAACTAATTTTTCATTGGTAGTTGTTGCAGGTAGTGCGATTGTTACCTGTGTTGATCCAATTAAAGATTTAGCAGCATCAGCTAATGTGCGAGCGCGCAACAGTGAGGTGGTTTCAATATTGGCATCTGCTGCGCTCCATGTTAACTCTCTAACCGCTAGCCGGTAGCGATCTGTTGCAGCGAGTGTTATCTGATTTTTATTTATCTCAACAAAAACACCAGTTAATGTGGGAAGTGAATCATCTTTACCAGCGGCGATTGCTACTTGATTTACCGCTGTTGCAAAAAGGTCGCTATTTAAATTTCCTGATGTTTTAGGTAGCTCTGGCAGGGTTGGGTACTCAACTAATGGCAGGGTTGGCAGTGTGAATTTGGCACTTCCTGCAGTTACTAAAACCCTACTTCCCTCTAAATTAAATGTGATTGGTTTGGCAGGAAGTGATCTTGAAATTTCAGCTAGTAATCTACCTGGAACTAAAACCTTTCCTTTTTGGGTGATCTCTGCTTTAAGTTTTGCTTTTGCACTAGTTTCTAAATCAGAGCCAGATAGAGTGATCTCATCCGCTACCTCTATAACAATTCCAAGGAGTGCGGTTGTGATTGGCCGGTTGGATATGGATTTGGAAACCCAATTAACGCCATCTACTAATAGATCACGGTCAACTACAAACTTCATCAACTCACCTTTTCTTATTAATCTGAAAATCTTAACTACTTAAAGTTTTATTCAACAGTTCGCCAACCCCACCCTTTATCTCTCTATATAGTGGTTAGTAGTAACTAGAGCGTAAAGCTGTGGGTATTAAAGAAACCGCAGGTCAGATAGGGCAAAACTGCCTTTTTAAGGTGTGGGTAAGGTGTGGAGGGAGTGTTAAAAACCCTTAAAACTAAGCATATAAACAGCTTTACCCACCTTTATCCACAACTTATCCCCAACTGGGGGTATTAGCCTGCGGAAAACCTTCAATATTTAGTTGGTTAAAAAGATTACTTTTTAGATTGCTGCTTAATCCGGTTGGTCAGCTCAGTTACCTGGTTATAAATTGAGCGCCGCTCAGCCATTAATTGCCTAATCTTGCGATCAGCATGCATCACAGTTGTGTGATCCCGGCCCCCAAAAGCTTGGCCAATCTTTGGTAGAGATAATTCAGTCATCTCCCTACAGAGGTACATCGCGATCTGGCGGGCATTTACCAAAACCCTAGAGCGGGAGCTGCCACAAATATCATCAACAGAGAGTGAGAAGTAAGAGGCGGTCTGAGCCATAATTGTTGAACCAGTTATCTCAGGCCCACCCTCCTCAGGTATTAAATCCTTAAGCACAATCTCAGC
>JAEMTE010000044.1 GCA_016462445.1 Candidatus Nanopelagicus sp.
TCGAAACATCACTATCGGTTCAGAAAATGCTCGGCCAACTTCAAAGCTCTCACTAATAGGCAAGGTGCCCTAGAAACTCATAATTTCACCATCTTAACTCTCAGCTCTACCCACCCCCCCACTACCGCCGATACCGAAACTTCGAAGTGATTCCACAATGAAATGCTGTGAGCGCGTAGAGTTATCCCATGAACTTTAAATTACTCACTATTGCCATCTCTGCAACTCTTTTACTTACTGGGTGCAGTAGTGGGATAAGTATTGAGAAACAAACTAAATTAGTGGAGTATCAAGGTTGTTTATCTGCCGAAAGTGAGCAGTGGAATATGGCTCTATCAAAAGGACAGATACAAACAGAATTAAAACCAGGTGGAAAATTTTGGATAGAGAGTGAAAATCGTCCCTACCAAGTGTTTGAATTTGCACAAAGCATGTGTGAGCAATATAAGCCTTAATTTTCTAAGCTACTTGATAAGGTAGGATTTACTTATGAATGAAAATGAATTAATTGCTATTTGGAATCAACAACGCGCTATCCGAGTTAAATCCCAACTAGCGCCAACAGTTTTATTATCTGCCGTACTAGCACTTGCTGCAACTGGCAACTTAACTAAGAACTCTGACTCAACTCTTAAGCTATTTGTTATTGGCTTAGTTGCCTCCGGTGGAGTTTTCTCCGTTTCTGCCATGGTGGCAGCAATTAGAGATAGCCTGGCGGTAATTGATGCACTTAAAGGCATTAAATCAATTTCACCTTTGGGAAAGAGCATTAAAAAATCATCCGATCAACTTAAGGTTCTTGGCGGCTTATTTATGGTTATGAGCGCTTTTAATTTTGTTGTACTTTTACGATATCTGAGTATCTAAAAATCTTAATTTAGTTGACTTGTTAACTGCCGTAAATTAAAGCCCAGAGACAACCAGGGCTGGATGTTGTGACATAAACTCTTCAATACTTTTTAGATTAGGCCTGCGGTCAGCACCATGTGGCAGTACTGCAACAGATGCTGCAGCTGCACTTGCAAACCGTAATCTCTCAATTGGATCCATTCCTTTTAATATCCCGTATGCATATGCGCCATGGAAAATATCACCGGTGCCATTTGTATCAATCGCCTCAATTACATATGCATTTATATGTTGCACCTTACTCTCACCTTTAATCTGAAAGTAACAGCCGTTAGCACCATCAGTTATCACAACTGCATTTCGCCTTTGATTCCACAACCAATTAACTACCTCAGCAGCCTCCTCTTTACCTGTAACCGCCTTAGCAAAATTAAGCGGCAAAATTGGATCAGAGGCAAATGAAATCATTTCAAGCAGTAAGGATTTTTCAACAAAGAATTGTTCAGCATCTAATACAACTGGAATTTTAAGCTCACTACACTTTTTAATTACATCTAAGGTACCTGGTGGGCATATTCCAGCATCAACCATTAATAACTGCGCTAGGGAGATCGCTTGGGCAACCTTTGCCGCACTTGGTAGTTTGATGTGGTGCAGTGGCTCATCGTTATAAACAATAAATCGCTCACCATCTCCAGTTAAAACAATAGTTGCCTCAGCTGGATGAGATTTATCATCAAAATCAACAAACTCTGTACTGACACCATTCTCTGCAAAATCATCTAATGCAGATTTCCATCGCACTTGAGCGCTCATAGTGCCGACATATGCAGTTTTAATACCGAGTGCAGATAAGGTGACTAATGAGTTTCTGACATTTCCACCAAAACGATTTTCACGTCTGATTATTTTGCCTTTTTCATCTTTCCACTTTGCATTGGTAACTAAGATTTGATCAGATGCAATACACCCAACGCCGATAATCATTAATTACTTAAGCAGTTGGTGGTAAGCCGGCCTCTTTAAGAGCGGCCTCAGCAGTTAAACCATCATGAATTACGGTGTAGTAAGCACGGGATGCTTTTTGCACATCTGCTGCGCCCCAAACATTTCTACCAACCACAGCACCTTTTGCGCCAGCATCAATTGCATCTCTAGTACTTGCTAATGCTGCGCCAAGTGTTGGCTCCTTTGGACCGCCTGCAATCACAATTGGCGCTGGGCAGGAAGCTACGATCTGAGCAAATGCTTTTTTATCCCCTGGATAGCCAACCTTAATTACATCCACTCCAGTTTCAATGCCACATCTAACCGCCCAAGCAATCTCATCTGGGGTAAAGACAATCTCGCCATCTTTATTTTTTGAGTAATCTCGTGGATAGATGTGGGCAATAATTGGAATATTAAACTCAGTAGCCTCTCGAACTGAATCGGTTAGCCACTTTAAATACTTACCCTCAGTTCTACCTCTAACTGGAATTGCTACTGCTAGGGCATCTGCGCCAAGCCGGACTGCATCAATTGGCCGGGCTAGTAACTCTGAGATTCGATCATCAACTGTAAAGCAGCCACCTTGAATTATTAGTGCAGCTTTACCGGCATATGGCACCCATAAATTCTTTGCTGTGCCAACTTGAATAGTTACTGAATCTGGCTTACCAGCCATAGTTGCAGCAAGTGCCTTTGGCAGATTTGCTAAGCCACCAGAGACCGCATTTCCATAGCCAACAAAGTGATCAACCGCTACACCAAATAGATTGCCAGATGGGTTTGAAAATATTCGCTTGAGTCTTACTTCGCGTCCAATGCTCATATATCCCCTTGGGTTAAGTTAGAAACTTTGCCAACTATAGTGGCGATAAATTAATAACCTAATTTTAACATCTATTTACCAAGAGATTAGCAAAATATTTTGAGATTAAATTTGGCATATTTATTACAAGATTTTGGCAAGTGTTTTTTGACAACTTTCATTTTGCTACTGGCAGAATTAGAAGTATCAACCTGTTATTTAGAGTCTGCGCGGGTGGGGTATAACGTTTAGGTAACAAGGTATTTTGGGCTTAATAGAGGTTGTCTTATTGTTTATGTAAGTGTAGACATGGGGGTGAAGTTCCGACCTATAGGAGGAAATATAAGTATGAAGAAACTCTTCTCACGTCGCACCCTTGCTGCTGTTGCAGTACTTGGTGCTTCGTCATTACTGCTTTCTGCTTGTTCATCATCTGATGATGCAGGTGGAGATGCAAAGGTAGGCGTATCGCTTATCCTAAAAAATGATACAAACCCATTCTTCGTCGCAATGACAAAGGGTGCAAAGGCTAAGGCCGCTGAACTTGGCGTAGACCTAAGCGTTGCAGCTGGAAAAGACGAGACTGATGATGCTGGACAGGTTGCTGCAATTGAAAACGCAATCTCAAAGAAAGATGCTGGAATTTTAATTACAGCTATTTCTGGTGGAGTTTACGCTGCAATTACTAAGGCTCGCGAAGCTGGTCTTTTCGTAATCGCACTTGATACCCCAACAGATCCTGCAGATATCGTTGACATTACATTTGCAACTGATAACTGCAAGGCTGGCGAGTTAATTGGACAATGGGCTGCTGCAAAGATGAATGGTAAGAAGGCAGTTATTGCTCTTCTTGATATCTTCGCTGACAAGAACGTTCCAACTGATTACTGCCGTGATAACGGCTTCCTAAAGGGAATGGGAATTCCACTAGGAGATCCTAAGAAGCTTGCAGATGAGCCAAAGACTGGTAAGTACACAGGTGGTAAGGGTGGTGCGTACCAGATTGTTGGTAACGTAGCCACACTTGGCGCTGAAGATGGTGGACGTACTGGCATGGAGCAACTACTTGCTAAGAATC
>JAEMTE010000045.1 GCA_016462445.1 Candidatus Nanopelagicus sp.
TTTTAACCTTAACCAGATGGATAATTTGCAGATCACCACCACCGTTGGCGCAAGTTCGGCATACATACCTAATTAGATTATCCTTATGCTCATGGCCGCCCGTGAGTATCAAGATGAGATCGCAAAAATTGATAACACCCTGCAATCAATTGAACAGGTGCTAAATCTGCCTAAATTAATTGCTGCAGCTAGTGAACTTGAACAACAAGCAAGTGCACCAAATCTTTGGGATGATCCAGCTGCTGCTCAAGTAATAACTAGTAAATTATCCAGGGCGCAATCAATTATAAATAAGGTGGGTGCTATCCGCTCCCGTCTAAATGATCTACCGGTCATGCTAGAGCTTGCCGATGGTGATAGTGATAAAGCGGCTGCATTTAAAGATATTGATAAAGAGTTAGATGAACTAACTAAAGTAATAAATGATCTTGAGGTACAGACATTGCTAAGTGGGGAGTATGACGAGCGAGATGCGCTTATGACTATTAGATCAGAGGCCGGAGGGGTAGAGGCTGCTGATTGGGCGCAGATGTTAATGCGGATGTACTTTAGGTTTTGCGAACGCCACAATTATAAAACTGATGTATTAGAAACCTCCTACGCTGAGGAGGCTGGTATTAAATCAACCACATTTCGCATTAGTGCGCCATACGCATATGGCCGGCTCTCAGTTGAACAGGGCACACACCGGCTAGTTCGGATCTCTCCCTTTGATTCGCAATCACGCAGGCACACATCATTTGCAGGTGTTGAGGTTGTACCGGTAGTTGAACAAAGTGATCATATTGAAATTGATGAGAAAGATTTACGAGTTGATGTTTATCGATCCTCAGGTCCTGGTGGGCAAGGTGTTAACACAACCGACTCAGCGGTTCGAATTACTCACACACCATCTGGCATTGTGGTCTCCTGTCAAAATGAGAGATCGCAAATTCAAAACAAAGCAACTGCAATGGCAGTTTTGCAATCAAAGTTATTAGAGCGGCGCCGATTAGCAGAGCGAGCAAAGATGGATGCATTAAAGGGTGATAACTCAGGATCTTGGGGTAATCAAATGAGGTCTTATGTATTAGCTCCCTATCAAATGGTTAAGGACCTGCGGACAGATTATGAAGTAGGAAATCCATCTGCGGTTTTAGATGGTGATCTTGATGGATTTATTGAGGCTGGTATTAAATGGCGTAAGGAGAGAGAGTAACCTCATACTTAGGCTTAATTCACAGCGATAATTATCTAAAATTACTGCTAAATCACCGAACTTCGGTGATTAGTTATCTAAACTATCCCTATCTAAATTAATTATTATAGGAAGGCTTGCCCACTGTGATTCGGTTTGAAAATGTTACCAAGTTATATCCGCGGCAAGAAAAACCAGCCCTAGATGGGGTTAATCTTGAAATCACAAAAGGTGAATTTGTTTTCCTAGTTGGCTTATCTGGTTCTGGTAAATCAACATTTTTAAGATTGGTATTACGGGAGGATCGGCCAAGTGCTGGAGTGATTCATGTGGCAGGCAAAGAGTTAAATACTTTAGCCGATCATAAAGTTCCAGAGCTGCGCCGGCAGGTAGGCACAGTCTTTCAAGATTTTAGATTGCTACCAAATAAAACAGTCTCTGAAAATGTTGCCTTCACCTTGCATGTGCTTGGCTACTCAAATAAACAAATTAGCCGCGAGGTACCGGAGGTACTTGAGTTAGTTGGACTTGAGGAAAAGGGAGACCGCCGGCCAAATGAGTTATCAGGAGGTGAGCAACAGCGAGTGGCAATTGCTCGAGCCTATGTTTCTCGGCCAACAATTTTGATTGCCGATGAGCCAACTGGAAACTTAGATCCAGCCACCTCAGTTGGCATTATGAAACTGCTAGATCGGATTAACCGCGAGGGAACTACTGTTGTGATGGCAACTCATGACTCCGGAATTGTCGACCAGATGCGAAAGCGTGTTATTGAGTTAGAGGGCGGTCATGTAATACGTGATCAAGCCCGTGGCGTCTATGGCTATACCGGTTAATTGAGCAGATGAAAAAGATAGGGTTGGTAAATGCGCGCTAAATTTGTAATCAGTGAGGTGGGCATTGGCCTGCGCCGAAATTTAACTATGACCTTTGCGGTAATGATCACTGTAGCAATCTCACTATCTTTACTTGGTGTTGGATTACTTGCTAACTCGCAGGTGCGGGTAATGAAGGATTACTGGTATGACAAGATCGAGGTCTCGATATTTCTCTGCGGCTCATTATCTGATGCTCAATCATGTGCGAATGGAATAATTACCCAGGAGCAAAAGATTGGTATTCAAAAAGATCTGCAAGCACTTCCTGCGGTGGCAAATGTTTATTATGAATCTCAAAAAGAGGCGTTTGAGCGTTTTCAAGAGCGATTTAAAGGATCAGCAATTGCCCAAAATGTAACTGCAGATCAGCTGCCAGAATCATTTAGAATAAAACTTAAAGATCCAACTAGATTTGCAGTAATTGAAAGTGCATTTGCTGGCCGGCCCGGGGTTGATATTGTTCAGGATCAGCGAGCAATCCTAGATAAATTCTTTAAATTATTAGCAGTATTACGAAATGGTGCATTAATTATTGGCGCCGCCTCTGTCTTCACCGCCTCACTACTTATTAGCAACACCCTTAGAATCGCTGCCTTTAACCGAAGGCGTGAGACTGGGGTAATGAAGTTAGTTGGCGCTTCAAGTTTTTCTATTCAATTACCATTTTTACTAGAGGGCATATTTGCCGCAATCTCAGGGTGGGTAGTATCAGTTGGCGTCTTAGCTGGCTTTAAATATGTTATTGATAGTAGGGTCTCACCGCTTTTAACCTTCACACAATTTTTCACATGGAAAGATGTTTGGGTTGCCAGTGCCTGGCTACTGTTGACTGGACTAGTTGTCTCTAGCATCGCATCGGTATTAACTCTTCGCAAATACCTAAAGGTTTAACAACCACCACAAAAAAGATTGGGGGGTTGCTTTGGTTAAGGAGTTAGGCAAGAAGGTTATTGCCCAAAATAAAAGCGCTCGCCATGATTACTTTATTGAAGAGGTTTATGAGTGTGGTTTAGTTTTAACCGGTACTGAGGTTAAATCATTAAGAGCAGGTAGAGCATCCCTTACCGATGGCTATGCGATGGCAAAGGATGGCGAGATCTGGGTCAGTGGTATTCATATCCCTGAATATAACCAAGGTAGCTGGACCAACCATATGCCACGTCGTGATCGTAAGTTGTTACTACATAAGCGTGAGATTGCTCAGATTGCCGGGGTAATTAAACAAGGCGGCTTAACCTTAGTTCCACTCTCACTCTACTTTAAAGATGGTAAAGCAAAGGTTGAGATTGCAGTTGCAAAGGGTAAGAAAGCACATGATAAACGCAATACTTTAATGGAACAACAGATGAGCCGTGAGACAGATCGTGAGTTATCAAGGCGTAAATCAGGTAAAGCTACTACCAGCGGTAAGCGCAAAAACTCTGATCAAGATTACGATTAGTAGTTGAATTAACAGTATTTAAAAATAGCCTGTAAAATAATCCTTTCAAACAACTAAATATTGAAATAGTAATTCGCTTAACTCTTGGGGGTGAACGGTCTCGACTTTAGTCGTTACTTCAAGGCAA
>JAEMTE010000007.1 GCA_016462445.1 Candidatus Nanopelagicus sp.
AACCGGCGACCTGAACCTTGGCAAGGTTCCGCGCTACCAACTGCGCTACGTCCGCATATTACGGGGTGAAATCTATCGCATTAGACGCACCTTGGCACAATTGGTTAATTACAAGTGCTGCGCTAGCGGTAGCGTTCAAACATGAAGATGGCAGATGCAAGCTTTTGGATGGGCAATCGGCTTGCCAGCGATTGTGTTGAGATCTCAGATAATCCTGCATCACTTAATAAGCCAGGCTTTTGGTCGGTAGTAAATACCTTTGAAGGCAAATGGATCTGCGCAAGATTTGCAACAGTTATAGATTCACCGCTGCCGGTCGGGCAATGGCAGGGTATTACAAACACTTGGCGCAGTTCGCAATCGCAGCACACTTATGAAGATAATGTCAGATTAATTAAAGGCAAGATTGCAGAGGGTGATATCTATCAAGTTAATTTATGCAGAGTATTAACTGCCGATAGTGATCAACCACTTTTAGGGTTAGCAAATCAATTACAAGTGGCAAATCCTGCCCCGTTTGCAAGTTATTTAAAATTACCAGGTATTGAGATCGCATCTGCCTCACCTGAATTATTTTTAGAGAAAAAGGCAGCGGTTATTAAATCAACCCCAATCAAGGGAACAGCAAAGAGTGATAATTTTGGCGAGAAGGATCGAGCTGAGAATGTAATGATTGTGGATCTAATGCGAAATGATTTTGGCAGCATTTGTAAGCCAGGCTCAGTTGATGTACCAAGGTTGCTCGCAAGTGAGGCGCACCCCGGTTTATTTCACCTAGTCTCTGATGTAGTGGGAAGTTTGCGAGAAGATGTTAAATGGGAGCAGATCACCTCAGCTCTGCTGCCAGCGGGATCAATAAGTGGTGCGCCAAAATTATCAGCGATTAAAAGCATTAAAGAGATTGAAAAAGTGGAGCGTGGACCGTACTGCGGGGTGATTGGATGGGTTGAGGGCGATCAAGCATTACTTTCAGTTGGTATCCGTATTTTTTGGTCAAAAGAAGATGGCAAAATTAATTTTGGTACTGGTGCTGGAATCACCTGGCAAAGTGATCCAAGAGGTGAATGGGATGAGACTGAGCTTAAGGCAAATAGATTGATATCTATCGCCTCCGGAGTTTTAGTATGAAGTTATTAGTTAATGGCAAGCTGCAACCAGATTCATCTGGCTTACCATTTTCTAACTCATTGATCAGGGGAGATGGCTTATTTGAGACCATTTTAACTATTGATGATAAGCCAGTTGCTTGGAACAGACATTATGCACGTCTTGAAAAATCAGCTACAAGTTTATTAATCACCTTACCAGCCAGAATTGATATTGAGTTAGGAATTAGCCAGATTTTACTTGGCAGCAAAGGCCAATCGCGAATGCGATTAAATGTTTTAGCAGAAGGTGATTGGTTTATAACATTAGAGCGAGTAACACCAAGTGATGAAGTTATCTCCTTAATGCGGGCAGATCTACCAAAGATTTCAAATGGGCAATTAAGTGGTATTAAATCAATCTCATATGGTGAATCTATGTTGGCAGTTAGAAGGGCGCAGGTGAGCGGCTATACCGATTCGATATTTGTAAATGAAAAAGGCTTTGTTGTGGAGACCGGCATGTCTAATATTTTGATCCTTACCGATGATGGATGGCTAACTCCCACCCTTAATACTGGATGCCTACCTGGGATAACTCGAGAGTTACTAATCAAATGGTTTGCTATCAAAGAGGGTCTATTTACCTACGAGCAATTACTAGCAGCCAAAGCGGTTTACACCTGCTCATCAATCAGGTTGATACAGCGGGTAGGTAAGGTTGATGACCGATTATTTGATGAGAGTTCATTGGGGGATGAGTTAATAAGTAAGTTTCGAGAGCAATTATTTAGTAATATTGCACCATGAATCCAGCAGTAAAGCGTGTATTAGTTGGAGTTGTGGGCGGTGCAATCACATTAATTGGTGTAGTGGCTTTAATTGCACCTGGCCCTGGCTGGTTAATTATTTTTACCGGACTTGGAATTTTAGGAACTGAGTTTGCATGGGCAGCGCGGGCGCTGACAACCGCTAAGGATGTAGCGAGTAGAGCAGCTAACGCAGCAAAAATTAAGAAGAAGCACCAACTGATGATTTTGGCGGCAATTGCATTTATATCACTTGCCTTACTGGTTATTTGGTACGAATACCTCCGCTAATTACTCACCTTCTCCTGCCTGCTTTGCTAACCTAGCGGTATGTCAGGGCAGATCAAGATTTCAGTAGATGGCAAATCTTTGCAGGTGGGCGCTGATCAACGTCCGACCCACTTATTTGAAGACAGGGCAGATGTTGTAGTTTGCCGAATAAATGGTGAACTGCGCGATCTGTGGAGTGAGTTGAAAGATGGTGATCTAGTTGAAGCTGTAAATATTGATTCACCTGATGGCTTAAATGTTTTGCGCCACTCAACTGCACATGTACTTGCTCAAGCAGTACAAGAGGTATTTGCAGAGACAAAATTAGGCATTGGTCCACCAATTCGGGATGGTTTTTACTATGACTTTGATCCAAAAAATCCTTTTACGCCCAGTGATCTAGAAAAGCTAGAGGGTGCGATGCGTAAGATTATTAAATCTGGTCAGCGCTTTCGCCGTCGGGTAACAAGTGAGAAGGATGCATTAGTTGAGTTAAAGAATGAGCCATACAAGTGTGAATTAATTGGTTTAAAATCTGGCAGTAATGAAGATGGTTCAAATGTTGAAGTCGGTGGTACTGAGCTAACAATTTATGACAACTTAGGCAGGGATGGAGATCCAGTATGGAGTGATCTATGCCGTGGTCCTCATCTGCCTTCAACAAAACATATTCCTGCCTTTAAATTAATGAGAGCAGCAGGTGCTTACTGGCGGGGATCTGAAAAAAATCCAATGCTACAGAGAATTTATGGAACTGCTTGGCAAAACCAAGAGGCCCAAGATGCATATCTGCATTTGCTAGAAGAGGCAGAAAAGCGTGATCACCGTAAGTTGGGCGCAGAGTTAGATTTATTTTCATTTCCAGAGGAGATCGGTTCAGGTCTTGCAGTCTTTCATCCAAAGGGCGGAATTATTCGCAGAGCAATGGAGGATTACTCAAGAAAGCGTCATGAGGAGGAGGATTACCAATTTGTTTACTCACCTCATCTAACTAAAGCAGCATTATTTGAAACCTCAGGGCATTTGCAGTGGTATGCAGATGGTATGTATCCACCGATGGTGATGGATGAAGAGTTACATGCAGATGGCACAATTAAAAAAGTAGGTCAGAAGTATTACATGAAGCCTATGAACTGCCCATTTCATAATCTGATTTACCAGTCTTCCCCTAAGTCTTATCGAGATCTACCACTTCGATTATTTGAGTTTGGCACCGTTTACCGTTATGAAAAATCAGGGGTAGTTCATGGCATAACTAGGGCGCGTGGCTTTACTCAAGATGATGCGCATATCTACTGCACTAAAGAGCAAATGGCAGCGGAGTTAGATTCCTTACTTACATTTGTTTTAAATCTACTACGTGATTACGGTTTAACTGATTTTTATTTGGAGTTATCAACTAGAAATCCAGAGAAATCAGTTGGTGAGGAAAAAGATTGGGAAGATGCAACTGAGGCGCTGAGAGCAGCTGCTGAGAAACAAAAATTAGAGTTGGTGTTAGATCCACAAGGTGCTGCCTTTTATGGACCAAAGATCTCAGTGCAGGCACGAGATGCAATTGGTCGCACCTGGCAGATGTCCACAATTCAAGTAGATTTCCAACTACCACAGCGATTTGATTTAGGTTACGCATCCTCTGATGGCTCTCGTAAACAACCGGTGATGATTCACCGAGCATTATTTGGCTCGATTGAAAGATTTTTTGGCGTACTAACTGAACATTATGCAGGTGCTTTCCCGCCATGGCTAGCGCCGGTGCAGGTTAGAGGGATTCCAGTTGCAGAATCTTTTGCTCCATATCTAAATGATGTTGTTAAGCAATTTAAAAAAGCTGGAATTCGTTGTGATATTGATATCTCAGATGATCGCATGCAGAAGAAGGTTCGCAACGCCCAGCTTGAGAAGATTCCATTTATGATGATTGCTGGTGAAGAGGATCAAGTTGCAAATGCTGTCTCATTTAGATATCGAAATGGTGAGCAAAAAAATCAAATACCAATTAAGCAGGCAATTGATGAGGTATTAGCTGTAATTAAAGATCGCACCCAGATTTAAATGTCAGATCAATCAATTGCAGGTGGAGGCGGTATGCCAGATAGTTGGCAGCGGCTTTGGGCGCCACATCGCATGTCATATCTTGAGGGTGAAAATCGACCACTTCCGGGAAATGATATTGCTTGCCCATTTTGTCGAATTACAAAATTAAATGATGAAGAGGCTTTGATTGTGGCAAGAGGTGAGCAGGCTTATGTAGTTATGAATCTTTATCCATATAACGCAGGGCACTTATTAATTTGCACTAATCGCCATGTTGCAGAGCTTCCTGATTTAACCGAGTCAGAGCGCAATGAGGTGCAAGCACTTACTGCACATGCAATGAAAGTACTGCGCAAGGTAAGTAGGGCAGTTGGCTTTAATGTTGGTTTAAACCAAGGCTCAGTATCTGGCGCCGGAGTTGCCGATCACTTTCATCAACATGTGGTGCCACGTTGGGCAGGGGATGCAAACTTTATGCCGATTATCGGTAAGACAAAGGTATTACCACAATTACTACAAGAGAGCCGTGCGCAGTTAGCTGCGGGTTGGAATCAAATCTAAAAATCGCTTTATCTCAGTAATCCCTAATTTATTCTCAAGCATCAATGGAATTGCTGGAATTATTAATCCCTGCACAAATTGATCCCAACCGCCTTCAGTAAGGGCGGTGTGCAGCTCCTCTTTAAACTCCAAAATTAACTCTCGATGCTCAGCATCACTTTGTAGTTTTGCAGATTTTTCACCAGAGTAATCAGTAATCATCTGATCCTCTAGATTAATTACTGCAGTTGGCGCTCCGTCATCGGCGTGTAAAACTAAGTATGGAGTAAGAACTGGTTCTAACATCTTGCCTACAATTGCGCTCATATCCTCAAAATCCACATCACCATCTGCAAAATCAATAACTGCCACAATTGTCGGTATATAAAGTTCGCGAAAGGTGCTCCACTGCGCAACTACCTTAGGATCTATTCCAGTTTTAGCACTTGCAACAATTACAACAACATCAGATGTGATCAGGACCGGGTCATCAATCTGCGCAGCAGGTAGTCCTAGCGCGGCACAGATCATCTCTTGACCAGGTGAAATCCCGAGGATAAATCGCGCGTTAATTAGGTTGTCCATCAAAGATAAGCCTACGATGGGAATTATGTTGCAGCGTTCATTACGGGATCCTGTCGCCAAAATAGTCACACCATTAGCTAAAGCTTTGGTCAAACTGGGCGTAAGCGCCAATTTGATTTCAGTAATCGGGGGGCTAGGTTCGATTCTTGCCGCTCTTTATTTTTTTCCAAAAGGTGAGTTTTTTACTGGTGTAATTGTTGTCTCAGCCTTTGTGGCATTTGATTTATTTGATGGAGCGGTTGCGCGTGTTTCAAATCAGGGAGTTAGTAAGTGGGGAGCATTATTAGATTCAACCTTAGACCGATTAAGTGATGCGGCGATTTTTATTGGTGGCTTACTATTTTTTATTGATCAAAGTGATCGGTTAGTTCCAGTATTTCTAGTTGCCACCTTCGCTTCATTTATGGTCTCCTACATAAAAGCACGGGCTGAGTCACTTGAGATTAAATGTGATGGTGGCATAGCAGAACGTGGTGAGCGGATATTAATTGTGCTAACCGCCTATGGATTACATGGTCTATCTGTTAACTATGCAATGGCGATTGGAATGTGGGCCTTAGCATTGCTATCTATCATCACAATGCTACAACGGATGTTTATTGTTTACAAGGCGGTTAAGTAGTGTATTTGCTTTATTTATTTGGGTGGAAGTTAGTTGCAGCTTTACCTGAAGTAGTTGCATATAGATTGGCTAATAAAGTCTCAGACTTAATTTACGCTAGAGATGGCAAAGGTGTGAGCCAACTGCGTAGTAATTACCGCAGGGTAAAACCAGAGCTTTCTGATACGGAGTTGGCTAAGTTAAGTAAAGAAGGAATGAGATCCTACCTACGTTACTGGTTTGACACATTTCGGCTTAGTAAATGGAGTAAGACGAGAGTAATCGAGACTACCTTTGTTATAAATGAGAACCTGCTTAGAGATCCAATTGCTGCAAAACAAGGCTGCATAATTGCACTGCCCCATGCAGGTAATTGGGATCATGCCGCTGCTTACTTTTGCTCTACTGGCATTAATTTGACCGCAGTAGTTGAAAAACTAAAGCCAGAGGCAATATTTAATAAGTTTTTAGATTATCGCAGAAGTATTGGAATTGAACCAATTAGTCACAAAGAAAAAACTATTCCGATCTTATTGGAGCGGCTGTCGCAGGGTAAGTTAGTCGCACTAGTTGCAGATCGAGATATGTCCCGTAACGGTATTGAGATTAATTTTTTAGGTGGGATTGCGAAAATGCCAGCAGGACCTGCAATTCTAGCAATTGAATCTGGCTCACCTTTAATTACTGCATATATTAGATACTTAAAAAGCGGTATTGAAATTAGGTTTGAAGAGACAATAAAATTGCCAGTATCTGGTAGTAAAGAGGAGCAGATAAGGATTATTACTCAATCAATGGCTGATAACTTTGCAAAGCGAATCAAAGAGTCCCTAGTTGATTGGCATATGTTGCAGCGGGTTTGGGTAGATGAAAAAAATTAGAATTGGCATGGTCTGTCCCTATGGTTGGGATACACCAGGAGGAGTGCAAAGCCACATCCGTGATTTAACAGAGCATCTGATATCTGAGGGACATTATGTTTCAGTGCTTACACCAATTACCGATGATTCATTAGCTCATGAGGATTATGTAGTTAATGCTGGTAAGCCGATCTCAATTCCAATTAATGGTTCAGTGGCTAAAGTTTTATTTGGTCCAGTTGCTAGCTCACGGGCAAAGCAGTGGATAGCAGCAGGGGATTTTGATCTACTACATCTACATGAACCAGCAATTCCTTCACTTTCACTTTTAGCGTGCTCGGCAGCAGAGGGTCCACTAGTTGGTACATTCCATGTTTCAACGCCAAAGAAGAAAGCAATCTATGCGATAGGTCCGATCTTGGAGCCAATTGTTGAAAAGTTAACAGCGCGAATTGCAGTTAGTGAGTTAGCCCGCTTTACCTTAAAGGATCATTTTGAGACAGATGCTGTTGTAATACCAAATGGCATTGACGGCAGTAGGTATGCCAATGCAAAAGTGATTGATAAATACAGTGGTGCTACTACCGTTGGTTTTATTGGCAGATTTGATGAGCCAAGAAAAGGGTTACAGGTACTAGTAGATTCACTTGCAATTGTTTCTAGATTTATTCCAGATATTAAATTTTTAGTTGCTGGACCTGGCGATAGTTCAGAATTTTTAAAAAACTTAGATCAACAGTTACATAATCGAATCGTTTTTTTAGGTCGACTAAGTGATGAGGAGAAGGAAAGTTTCTTACGATCTATCCAGATTTATGTCGCTCCTAACACTGGAGGTGAGTCGTTCGGCATAGTTTTAGCTGAAGCGCTATCAGCAGGTACGGCGGTAATAGCTAGTGATATCCCAGCCTTTAAAGCGGTACTTGAAAATGGGCAGGTTGGTGATTTATTTGTTAATGAGGACTCAGCGGATCTAGCTAGAGTATTAGTTGCACTCCTTAAAGATAATGAGCGGCGAAGTAAATTAGCGATTAAAGGAAAGTTAAGCGCGCAGAAGTATGATTGGCAGGTTGTTGCAGAGCAGGTTGAAAGTGTTTATGAGATGGCAATTGCTGGTGGGCAACGAGTTAGCCTCTCCTCTGAGAGTAAGTTTTGGAGTAGGAGATGAGCCTTAATAATTTATTATTACTTCTTTCTCTGGTTTTAATTGGCTGGTATCTATCATTCTTAGCATCTAGATTAGATCGGTTACACCATCGGGTTGAAACATCTTGGGCAACCTTGGACTCATTATTACAAAAGCGTGCGGCTCTAGCACAAGAAATTGTGCAGGAATCAAACCTTGATCCTGCAACCGTTTATCTAATATCAACATCGGCAACCTCTGCAAGATATGCCAACATGTCTGATCGCTCAGCAGCAGAGAGTGTGCTCTCGGAATCTTTAAAATTAGTATTAGATGCTGCTCGCAGCAACTCACTTCAGCTGCCATCGGAATTACTTGTCGAGCTCTCCGATATTACATCTAAGATAAAAATAGCTATAAATATCCATCTAGAGGCAGTTGTTGCTACCAAAAATTTACGACAAAAGTTATTTATTAGAGTGTTCAGATTAGCTGGTAGAGCGCCACTTCCAATAAAATATGCATTTGAAAACGATGTGTTAGAAAATAATTAAATGACATACTCACAATTTGGATCTGAAGAAATTCAGCCACCTGCTCCCCGAAAAAGTCATAAGAAACGGAACATTTTATTTTTGTTTTTACTTATCATTTTGGTGATCTCAGTTAAAAACACAAATCCAGTAACAGATCTTGTAAAAGTTATATCGCCGAATAAGAATCTAATCTCTGGAGTTTCAGGTGAGAATAATCAAATACTTGTTGTCAAGATAGATGATACAAAGGATGCCCACCCACAGATTGGCTTAGAGGATGCTGATTTGGTTTATGTGGAACAGGTTGAGGCAGGATTAACCAGGATTGCAGCAATTTACTCCTCAAAATTACCAGCAAAAATTGGACCAGTAAGATCAGCACGAATCTCTGATATTGAATTATTAGCACAGTTCGGACGAGTTGGGTTTGCTTATAGTGGCGCGCAAACAAAGATGCGGCCAGTAATTGCAGCAGCAAACTTAGAAAATCTCTCTGCAGAGCGTAATCCACCAAGTATTTATGCTAAGGACCCAGATCGACTTGGCCCAGTAGATATGATTTTATATCCAGATAAATTATTAGAGCGGGCTAACGCTAAAGCTGGTACACGAATCGATACTATGAAGATCGCGCCTTGGAGTTTTGGTCAGGCGCCAAGTGGAGAGACTTTAACAACTGTTGCAAAGGTAAAATGGCCAGGTGCTAGATATGAATTGCGTTGGGATAGCGTGGTTAATAAGTGGCTGATATATTTCAACGGAGAAGCAGATCTAGCAGCGAGTGGTGTGCATTTAAGTGCTGATACTGCAATAATTCAACTTGTTTCAATCACGCCATCTATTTACGGAGATAAGTTTGGCGGTGTAACCCCATTTTCAAAGACAACTGGAACTGGTAGTGCGATCATGCTTCGCGATGGAAGAAGTTACAACCTCACCTGGCAAAGAGATTTACCTACCGATGTGACCACTTGGCGCAGCGCAGATGGTGGTGTAGCTAACTTTAAGCCGGGCAAAATCTGGATCTTTTTGACCGATATCCCACCCCAGATTGCCCCCTAAGCGCGTGCATGTGTGAGGAATGCTTCATTTAATTGTCTTTGCATTAGCAAAGTAATTAGTACACTTTGAGGCTATACATCGCTAGGGAGAAAAGATGTCAAAGGAAACAGGCACAGCACGAGTAAAGCGCGGCATGGCAGAGATGCTAAAGGGCGGCGTAATTATGGATGTTGTAAATGTTGAGCAAGCCAAGATCGCTGAAGATGCAGGTGCGGTTGCGGTAATGGCGCTAGAGCGCGTGCCAGCAGATATCCGTGCCCAAGGCGGCGTTGCTCGTATGTCTGATCCAGACATGATCGAGGCAATTCAAGCTGCAGTTTCAATTCCAGTTATGGCAAAGGCACGTATTGGTCATTTTGTTGAAGCACAAATTTTGCAAACACTTGGCGTGGATTACATCGATGAGTCTGAGGTTTTAACACCTGCAGATTATGCAAACCATATTGATAAGTGGAACTTCACAATTCCATTTGTTTGTGGTGCAACAAATCTTGGTGAGGCACTTCGCCGAATTAATGAGGGTGCTGCAATGATTCGTTCAAAGGGTGAGGCTGGAACTGGTGATGTTTCAAATGCCACCACTCACATGCGCACTATCTCTGGTGAAATTCGCCGCCTGACCTCAATGAAAGAGGATGAGTTATATGTGGCAGCAAAAGAATTACAAGCACCATTTGATTTAGTTAAAGAGGTTGCAAGTACTGGCAAACTTCCAGTAGTTCTATTTACCGCAGGTGGCATTGCAACTCCAGCAGATGCTGCGATGATGATGCAGTTAGGTGCTGACGGCGTATTTGTTGGCTCTGGTATTTTCAAATCAGGAGATCCAGCAAAGCGGGCAGCAGCATGCGTTAAAGCGGTCACTTATTTTACTGACGCAAAAGTAGTTGCTGATGTATCACGTGGGTTAGGTGAAGCAATGGTCGGGATTAATGTTGCTGATATTCCAGTACCACACCGGCTTGCGGAGCGGGGCTGGTAGTTGTGAAGATTGGAGTACTTGCACTCCAAGGAGATGTTGCTGAACACATTAAATCTCTCAGTGATTGTGGAGTTGATGCTTTAGCTGTTAAAACTAAAAGTGAGATCTCTGCTATCTCAGCCTTAGTAATTCCAGGCGGTGAATCAACTACTATTGCAAAACTTGCCAGATCCTTTGATCTATTTGATCAAATTAAGGATCGAATTAAATCTGGAATGCCAACCTACGGTTCATGTGCTGGAATGATTTTGTTATCTGATGTGATTGAAGATGCGATTGATGGGCAGGAAAGTTTTGGTGGAATTGATATGGTAGTTAGGCGAAATGCTTTTGGCCGCCAAGTAGATTCATTTGAAACAGATTTAAAATTTAAAGGAATAACTGAACCAGCCGTGAGAGCAGTATTTATTAGAGCCCCATGGGTTGAATCAGTTGGTGCCGGCGTTGAGATTCTTGCAGAGATAACAAATAGTTCCGGTATTAAGCATCCAGTTGCGGTAAGGCAAGGTAATTTACTCGCTACCTCATTTCATCCAGAATTAACTGGTGATAATCGAGTACATAGATTTTTTGTTGAAAATATCTGCCGTCAACTAGCAAATATCTAGGATTTTTAAATATGAGCGGTCATTCCAAGTGGGCAACTACCAAACATAAAAAGGCGATTATTGACTCTCGCCGTGCTAAAAACTTCTCTAAATTAATCAAAGCAATTGAGGTTTCAACCCGCGAGGGTGGAGCAGATATATCTGGAAATCCCACACTCTTCGATGCAATTGCAAAAGCAAAAAAGAATTCGGTACCAGCTGACAATATTGATCGTGCAATTAAGCGTGGTGCAGGTCTTGAGACCGGCGCTAAGGTTTGGGAAACTATTATGTATGAAGGTTATGCCGCAGGCGGCGTTGCATTATTAATCGAGTGCTTATCTGATAATAGAAATCGGGCTGCTTCGGAGGTAAGAGTTGCAGTAACTCGCAACGGCGGAAATATGGCTGATCCGGGCTCTGTCTCTTATTTATTTAATCGTAAAGGTGTTGTTATTGTTTCAAAGCAGGCCGGCAAGATTAGTGAGGATTCACTACTTGAGGTAGTTCTAGATGCAGGTGCTGAGGAGGTTAATGATTTAGGAGAGTCATTTGAGGTTGTTGCGCAACCAGCTGATTTAGTAGCAGTTCGTACCTCACTACAAACCGCCGGTATTGATTATGAATCTGCTGAGTCATCATTTCTGCCAACCATCTCCGTACCAGTAGATACTGAATCTGCTAAAAAGGTTTTTGAATTAATTGAGGCGATAGAGGAGCTAGATGATGTGCAAAATGTTTACGGTAACTTTGATATTTCAGATGAGGTAATGGCGAGCCTTAGTTCATAAGTATTTCTCGCTGATTAGGCTTGCCCTATGCGTGTGTTAGGTATTGATCCCGGCTTAACTAGATGTGGTATTGGAATTGTTGATTCTACTGGTCCACAAAAATTAGCAATGGCTGGAGTTGGTGTCATTAATACTGATCCAGATGCCTCATTGGAGTTTAGATTACTTGAATTAGAAAAAGAGATATCAATCTGGATTAATAAGTTTAAACCCGATGTAATTGCAATTGAGCGAGTATTTTTTCAATTAAATGTTAGAACTGCAATGGCAACTGGCCAGGCTGCTGGCGTTGCATTATTACTTGCGGCTAAAAACGGTATTCCAGTGGCAATGCATACCCCAAGTGAGGTAAAAGCTGCTGTTACCGGCTCTGGTCGTGCTGATAAGAAGCAGGTAGCACAAATGGTCAAACGGCTACTTAAATTAAAGGAAATTCCCAAACCGGTAGACAGTACCGATGCTCTAGCCCTTGCGATCTGCCATCATTGGCGAGGTGTAGGTAACGCCAGAGTGGCGGCAGCAAAGAAAAAGGCGATTAAGAAACGATGATTAGTTCAATCTCTGGCACAGTTAAATCAACTGCAATTAATTCAATTGTAGTTGAGGTAGGTGGCATTGGAGTTTTATTGCAGGTACCTGCCAGGGTTGTTTCCCAGATGCAGGTTGGAAAATTAGTTAATTTTCACACCTATTTAATTGTTAGAGAGGATGCTCTTACTCTCTATGGCTTCACTGAAATTGTTGATCGGGAGTTTTTTGAATTACTTTTATCTGTTACTGGAATTGGGCCAAAGGTTGCCCAATCTATTTTGGCAAGTAGTGAGGCAGCAACCATCGCAACAGCGATTGTTACTGGAAACTTAAAGAGTTTGGAGTCAACCCCAGGCCTTGGGAAAAAAGGTGCGCAGCGGCTAGTGCTTGAGTTAAAGGATAAGGCAGCTAACTTTGCTGGGAATGGGACAAATTTAAAGCTTTCGATTACAAATCAAGTAGAGAATGCCTTGCAAGGACTTGGTTACTCAGTAAAAGAGGCAGCTGCAATGATTTCACAAATTCCAGCAGGTGAAAAGATTGATAATTTAGATGCTGCTCAGATATTAAAGTTAGCCTTAAAATTTGGCGGGAAAAAATAATGAGTGATCGAATTATTGATCAAGGAGCAGATGATGCAGAGCGGGTTGCTGAGTTAGCACTTCGTCCTAAAACATTAGGGGAGTTTGTTGGACAATTAAGAGTTAGAGATCAATTAGATCTACTTTTATCAGCTGCTAAGGAGCGTGGAGCCCCAGCAGATCACATTTTATTTTCTGGTCCGCCAGGACTTGGCAAGACAACTCTTGCGATGATTGTGGCATCTGAAATGGATGCGCCAATTCGAATTACCTCAGGCCCTGCAATTCAACATGCTGGTGATTTAGCATCGATCCTCTCTTCATTGGTGGAGGGTGAAATTTTATTTCTAGATGAGATTCACCGAATGTCACGTCCGGCTGAGGAGATGTTGTATCTGGCGATGGAGGATTTCAGAGTTGATGTAATTGTTGGCAAAGGTGCCGGTGCTACCTCAATTCCACTTGATCTGCCGCACTTCACCTTAGTTGGCGCAACTACTAGAGCAGGGTTACTTCCAAGTCCACTTCGTGATCGCTTTGGTTTTACTGCGCAATTAGATTTTTATGAAGCAGATGAGTTATCGCAAATTATTAAACGCAGCTCTGATTTATTAGAGATCCAAATAGATAAGGCTGCAGTTGCTGAGATCGCCTCTCGCTCTCGCGGCACGCCACGAGTCGCAAACCGGCTTCTAAGAAGGGTGCGTGATTATGCACAGGTTAATAAAGAGAAGATAGTTCAAATAGAGCATGCAAAATCTGCTCTTAAAATATATGAGGTTGATGAGATTGGATTAGATCGATTAGATAAAGCTGTGCTTAGCGCGTTAATTAAGAACTTTAATGGTGGACCAGTTGGTGTCTCAACTCTTGCTATGGCTGTGGGGGAGGAGATTGAAACTATTGAATCTTTAGCTGAACCATTTTTAGTTCGAATGGGGTTTTTAGCGCGCACACCCAGAGGCCGAGTTGCAACTGCATCAGGCTGGACGCATCTTGGGATTAAGCCACCACTTTCTGCGCAGGTTGGAACTGATGCTTCACTATTTGATCAAGATCCAGATATCGCGCAATAACGCATAAATATCGATAAATCTGCGGTAATCGCTGGCTGATTTCTCAATAAACTCTCCTCAGCCTAGAATTGGCTCTCATGTCTGCTAATAAAATTGCTAATACCCAATCAAAGGCGTTACGCACGATCTCAATCCTGCTGCTAACTATTTTGGCATTTACTGGAGTTGCATTTGTATTAGGAGCTACCTCATTTAAATTAGGTTTGGATCTACAAGGCGGAACTAGCGTTACTTTGCAACCTCGAATTGAAGCGGGCCAGAACGGTAAGGTAACTGCCGAGGCAATTGATCAAGCGATTGCAATTATTCGTCAGCGAGTTAACTCATTAGGTGTTGCTGAATCTGAAGTATCTGCGCAAGGAAGTGGCGTTAATCGGCAGATTGTTATCTCAGTTCCTGGTGAAACCGGCAGGCGAATTGTTGACTTGGTAGGGCAAACAGCAGAGTTAAGGTTTCGTCCAGTATTAGCCGAGGGCGCAGCAAATGCCACATCAACTAGCACTGATACTAGAACAGCAATCCTGCCTGCTGGTGTGACCCCAGATTTAAATGCAAAATTTGCCGCCTTAGATTGCACCTTGCCAGAAAATCGCCAAGGTGGCGGTGGGGCAGATGAGGCAGCAGCCGTCGTTAGTTGTGATCGCGCAGGGATAAGCAAATTTATCTTGGCACCCGCTGAGGTTTTAGGTCGTCAGGTAACAAAAGCATCCTCCGTAATTGATGCCCAAAGTGCCTCTGGTTGGTATGTAGTTTTAGATTTTAATGGCGAGGGCACAAATAAATTTGGTGCGATGACATCAAGACTGACAACTCTGCCCTCACCGCAAAATCAGGCAGCAATTGTGTTAGATGGTTTGGTCTATTCAGCACCTAGAATTAATGAAGCAATTAGAACTGGAAGTGCGCAGATCACTGGTAATTTCACTCAACTTGAGGCGCAGGATCTAGCAAATGTTTTAAAATATGGCGCACTACCACTTGCCTTTGATCGTGGTGAGGTTCAGCAAATTTCACCAACCTTAGGAGCAGATCAATTACATGGCGGTTTATTAGCTGGTGGACTTGGACTATTGCTTGTAGTTATTTATTCAATGCTCTATTACAAAGGTCTTGGCATTGTCTCAGTTGGCTCACTGGGTGTTGCAGTAATTATTGCAATGCTCTCATTCTTATTGTTAGGTGAGTGGATCGGCTTCACCTTAACCTTGGCGGGTATTGCTGGTGCGATTGTGGCAATTGGAATTACTGCCGACTCTTTTATTGTTTACTTTGAACGTATTCGCGATGAGGTTCGAGAGGGCAGATCTCTTAAATCAGCGGTTGAGACTGGCTGGGTACGTGCTCGTCGCACAGTTATTGTTGCTGATGCAGTTTCAATGATTGCTGCCGTAATGCTTTATTTCTTCGCAGTTGGTGGCGTGCGAGGCTTTGCATTCACCCTTGGTCTAACTACCTTGATCGACTTAATTGTGGTCTTCTTCTTTACAAAACCACTTGTTACTGTGCTAGCTAAGTTCTCTTTCTATAGCCAAGGCCATAATCTTTCTGGTTTCTCCGCTAAATCTTTAGGTGTTGTGCAAAAAAGTGTTGTATCGATGGGGGAGGATAAGTAATGGCTAAGTTATCTGGTATTGGTGGCCGGCTTTATCGCGGTGAGACCTCTATTGATTTTGTTGGCAAGCGAAAGATTTGGTACTCCATTTCTGGGCTATTAATTCTCGCCTCTGCTCTTACATTATTTACTCAAGGATTGCACCTCGGTATTGAGTTCAAAGGTGGTTCATCTTTTATGGTAACCGCACCAACCGCATCAGTAGCTTCAGCTGAGGCTGCCCTCGCCGATGCTGGCATAACTACTCAAAACATTATTCAAAAGATCGGTGATAATAAAGTAAGAGTGCAAACAGAGGCACTGACTCAGGCTGAGCAAGGAGCTGTTGAAGATAAATTAGCTGCCAAGTTTGGCGTAGGTGTTGACTCGATAGATTCACAGATCATTGGACCATCTTGGGGTAAAGAGATAACCCGTAAGGCACTCTATGGTTTGTTTGGATTTATCTTTGTAGTAATGCTCTACCTAGCAATGGCATTTGAATCAAAGATGGCAATTGCTGCAATTATCTCTGTTATTCACGATGTGTTCATCACAGTTGGTATTTATGCCTTAATCGGTTTTGAAGTTACACCTGCAACTGTGATTGGTTTCTTAACTATTTTGGGCTACTCACTTTATGACACGGTAGTGGTATTTGATAAGGTTCGTGAGAATACAAAGGGTATTGCTGCAAGTGGTAAGAGCACCTACTCACAAGCTGCAAACCTTGCAGTTAATCAAACCTTAGTTCGTTCTTTTAATACTTCACTAATTGCATTACTACCAGTTGGCTCAATCCTCTTCGTGGGCGCAGGTCTATTGGGTGCTGGCACATTAAAGGATCTATCTCTGGCATTATTTATTGGGTTAGCAACTGGAACTTACTCATCTATCTTTATTGCAACGCCAATTTTAGCTGTACTTCGTGAACGCGAGCCTGCGATGCAAGCACTTGCAAAACGAGTTGGTAACCGTGGCGATAAAGTTTCTGCCCCAGTTGCAGTTGTGCAAACTCAGGCAGGTCGTGGGCCACGAAATCAACCAAGACGCAATCGCCGCCGCTAATATAATTTTGCATTAAATAAGACAAGCCTGCGTGCTATGACAACCTTAGAATTGTTAAAGCCGTTAGTTGCTGGCCTTTCACTATCTCACCCAGGATTTTCAAATAAGGATTTAGAGCGAGCATTTATTGCTGCTGAAAAAGCCCATGCCGGACAACTTCGTAAATCTGGGGATGCGTATATAACACATCCAGTAGCGGTGGCTCAGATATTAATTGATCTAGGAATGGATTTGCCAACAGTTATGGCCGCCTTATTACATGACACAGTTGAGGACACCACCTACTCAATAGATCAAATAAAAAGTGAGTTTGGTGATGAGGTGACATCTTTAGTTGATGGGGTTACCAAGTTAGATAAATTAACCTACGGACCGACTGCTGAGGCAGAGACTTTGCGCAAGATGGTTGTTGCGATGTCTAGAGATATTAGAGTGCTAGTTATTAAGTTGGCAGATCGGCTGCATAATGCCCGCACTTGGGAGTTTATTGAGGCAGAGACTGCTAGTCGTAAGGCTAAAGAAACAATTGATATCTATGCTCCACTTGCCCACCGACTAGGAATGAATGCAATTAAGTGGGAGCTTGAGGATCTCTCATTTAAATTCCTAGAGCCAAAGAAATTTGAAGAGATTGAACGGTTAGTAAGTGAGAGATCACCGGCTCGAGATCAATTAACACAAGAGGTAATTTCTGCAATTGATCAGGATTTAAAACAAGAGAAGATACAAGCGCAGGTCATTGGCAGACAAAAGCATTTCTATAGCGTCTATCAAAAGATGGTGGTCAGAGGCCGTGAGTTCAATGATATTTATGATTTAGTAGGAGTGCGGATATTGGTTGATTCAGTTCGTGATTGTTATGGAGTACTTGGCGCAATACATGCTAGGTGGAGTCCAGTACCAGGTAGATTTAAAGATTACATTGCAATGCCAAAATTTAATCTCTACCAATCTCTACACACCACAGTGATTGGGCCAAATGGCAAAGCGGTAGAGATTCAAATCCGCACCTTTGATATGCATGCTCGGGCGGAGTATGGAATTGCTGCGCACTGGAAATATAAATCTAAAAACACTGAAGCTGGAAAGAGTCCAGAGGAAATTTGGCTTCGCCAGCTGCATGAGTGGCAGCAAGAGAGTGAAGATGTTGGTGATTTCTTAGAGACCTTAAGGTATGACCTTCGCACACCGGAGGTCTTTGTCTTTACTCCCAAGGGAAGTGTGATCGCACTGCCATCAGGATCTACCCCAGTTGATTTTGCCTATGCAGTTCATACCGAGGTTGGTAATAAGTGTGTTGGGGCTAAGGTAAATGGAAAATTAGTGCCACTTGAATCTCATTTAGTAAATGGTGATGTTATAGACATTGTTACAAATAAAGGAATTACTGCAGCACCAAGTCATGATTGGCTTAACTTTGTAACATCATCTAGAGCCAGATCAAAGATAAAGGCTTGGTTTTCTAAGGAGCGTAAGGAGGAGGCAATTGAGGCTGGGCAAGAGTCAATTGCTCGCCAAATGCGAAAGGCAGGTCTGCCACTACAAAAGATATTAGGTGGACACGCATTGCTTGAGTTAGCACATGATCTTCGATATGAAGATATTGAGAGTTTGTATGAAGCAGTTGGAAATGGTTATGTCTCAGCCCACTCAGTAATTGAAAAACTAATGGTGTTACTTGGAACATCAGATGCTCATCCAGAGAATGATCTAACTCCGCTGATTAATCCAGTCAAGCGTGAGCGAAAAAGTGTTACAGGTATTGATGTTGAGGGAGCGGCAGATGTTTTGGTAAAGCTTGCTAGGTGTTGCGCACCTGTTCCAGGGGATAAAATTACTGGTTTTATTACCCGTGGCAGTGGCGTCTCAGTGCATCGCGCAGATTGTATAAATATTACCGATCTTAAAATTCATCAAGGCGATCGAATGGTCGCAGTCAAATGGAACCTGTCCGCTAAGAGCACTTTCCTAGTAAATATTCAGGTAGAGGCGCTTGATCGGGCCCGACTGTTATCTGATGTAACAAAGGCATTATCTGATCAGCAGGTAAATATATTAAGTGCCTCAGTTGTTACTAATAAAGATCAGACAGCGATTTGTAAATTCTCTTTTGAGATGGCAGATGCCTCCCACTTAGATGCAGTATTAGCGGCGGTTAGAGTGATTGAGGGTGTTTATGATGTGGATCGAATCTTTAATAATTAGCCGGTGAATTCAGTTAAACCCTTTTGTGCTTGCTCAAGCCAATCTCTACGGGCAGCTGCAGCCTCTCTTGCCACCATCGCTTTAGCGGTTTGACCAGCAGCCTCAGCCTTTGCTGCTTGTTTTTCATAACTCTCAATTGCCTCAGCCAATCCCTGCACAACTTTATTTGCTTGTGCCTTTGCAGATGGATCACTTTTACGTTGGTGATTACGCTCTAACTCATTAATCTCATCCTCAACTTTTTTAAGACGAGTGTCAAATGATGCTCTCTTTTTACGATCTGTCATTCCAATCTTCTGCCACTTACCCATTAGGTCATAGAACTTCTTTTTAGCTGATTTAAAATCAGATATTGGTAGCAACGCTTCAAACTCAACAATCATCGCTTCTCGCTTTGCTAAGTTCTCACTCATTGAGCCCTTACGCTTTGCCATGTCAGCATTCTTTGCGGTGAAGAAGGAATCTTGAGAAGCTTTAAATCTTTGCCAAAGTGCATCATCAGTTGCCTTCTTGCCCCGGCCTGCTGACTTCCATTGATCCATTAATACTTTAAAGCGCTTAGCAGTATTTAGCCACTCCTTTGAGTTAGCCAAACTTTCTGCCTCTTTAACAATTACATCTTTAGCAGTGGCAACCTTTTTTTGCTCAGAATCGAGATTAGAAAAGTGAGTGCGACGGCGCTTATCAAACTTATTACGAGAGGATGAGAACCTCTTCCAAAGCGCAGCATCAACTTTTTTATCAAGTCGTGGAGCTTTTTTCCAATCCTCAAGAAGTACTTTTAATCTTGCAGTAGTTACTTTCCAAGCAACTGAGTCAATTAATGTCTCAGCCTCGGCAACTATCTTCTCTTTAACTGAAGCCGCCTCATTTTGTCGTGCTGCTCGATCTGCTTTTTGTGTTTCTTTGCGGGCTTTATAAGCACCCTCATGTTCAGAAATTAATGCTGGAATTTTCTCTAATGATTGCGAGAGATTTACTAAATCACCAACACCATTTAACTCAGATATTTGAGTGCGCAGTTTGTTAACTGCTTCTTGGGCATCACTTGGCACCATCGCCCCTGATCTGATTCGAGCGGCAAGGAGTGCAACCTCAGAGGCTGCCATTTCAAATTTCTTTACAAAATATGCAAGTGCTTCTTCTGCGCTTTTGCCAGGGTATGAACCAACGGCGCGATCACCCGTTGGGGTAATTACATAAACAGTGCCATCTTCGCCGACTCGGCCAAATTTTGCTGGATCACCAATAAGTGCTGCTGCAGCCCCGGTACTTGAAAGGATATGTGTTGTTGTGTTCTCCATAGTTGCTTAACCTTTCGTTGCGCGATCTCTGCTTTGCAGATCTCGTTATGGGCTGGCGTAGTAATCAATTACGCATTTGCGCCTTTGATTACCTGGTTTGGTACAGATAAAAGATAGCCTAAGTACCTGATTTAAGGGAAGTCTGAGCGGAAAAAATGGTGATAAAGGGTGAGTAATGCTGATTGATCGAGTAATCGCCCCCTACTTTGAAACCAACTGCTGGATCCTAGCTACTGGTGTTGGCCAGGAGTGCATCATTGTTGACCCGGGGATGGCAAAGCCAAATTTGGTAAAGAGCATAAAAGAGAAGATTGCCGAACATAACTTAAAACCAGTTGCAGTATTAATTACTCATGGGCATATCGATCATATTTTCTCAGTGCTGCCATTAACAAAAGAGATTCCAATGCGCACATTTATTACTCCAGCAGACAGATTTTTACTAACCAACCCAATGGCAGCACTAGATAGTGGGGGAGTAAGTGAGCAATTGATATCTGCATTTGGTGGAAATAATTTTGCAGAGCCTTCTGATCTAATTGAGTTAGATGATTTTGGTAATTTTCAAATAGCAGGGCTTGAGATTGAATCAATATTTGCACCCGGGCATACCAAAGGTTCGGTGATTTTTACCGTTGATAATCAAGTGCTGATCTCTGGGGATGTGTTATTTGCTGGCGGCATAGGACGAACCGATCTTCCCACTGGATCAGCTACTGATATGCGCAAAACCTTACGAGAACGAGTTTTGACACTACCTGATGGGCTAAATGTCCTGCCTGGGCATGGTGGGCAAACTACAATCGCCATTGAGCGGGTGAGAAATCCTTATCTGCAAAGTGATTTTTTAGATCAGAGTGGACGGTGACCTGATGAGTAAGTTTCAGGCGCCTAAAGGTGTCAGTGAGTACTTTCCACCTAACTCAGATCAGTTTGAGTATGTTCGAGATCATTTGCTTACCGCCGCTAAATTAGCTGGCTACTCATTAATTGAGCTGCCAGTATTTGAAGATACTGAGGTTTTTACTCGCGGTGTTGGAGAATCAACTGATGTAGTTAGTAAAGAGATGTATACCTTTGAAGATAGAGGTGGCAGATCAATCACACTTAGGCCTGAAGGAACAGCGGGTGTGATGCGGGCAGTAATAGAACATAATTTAGATAGAGGGCAACTACCGGTAAAGCTTTTTTATACTGGTCCATTTTTTAGAGCAGAGCGGCCACAAGCAGGGCGCTATCGCCAGTTTTATCAGGTTGGTATTGAGGCTATTGGTTACAACGATCCAGAGATTGATGTTGAGGTTATCTCAGTTGCCGACACTGCATTTAAAGCTTTAGGACTTAAGCAGTATAAATTAAATATTACCTCACTGGCAGATGCAAAGAGTCGGGATAATCACCGCAAGGATTTAGTGAAGTTTATTGCTGGTCTAAAGCTAGATGAGGCAACAATTGAGCGGGCAAAATTAAATCCACTTAGATTATTTGACGATAAGCGAGATGAAATTAAAAATGCAATGAGTAAAGCGCCATTGCTACTTGATTATCTAAGCAGTGAGAGTAAATCCCACTTTGAAGAGGTTAAGCGCCTGCTCTCTGAGATTAATATTGAATACACAATAAATCCCAGGATGGTGCGCGGCCTTGATTACTACACCGGCACCACATTTGAGTTTGATCATGCACTCCTTGGCGCTCAATCAGGAATTGGCGGTGGCGGCAGGTATGACGGCTTAATGACCTCACTTGGTGGAGCTGAGGTTAGTGGAATCGGATTTGGCTTAGGTGTTGATCGAATTCTGATGGCATGTTTGGCAGAGGAGTCTTTGCCCTCAACAATTAATCAGATTCAATTATTTGTAGTGCCGATTACTGATTCTGGTAAGAGTGTTGGCTTTAAATTGATTTCACAACTGCGAGATGCTGGTATTAGTTGTGATTTAGCATATGGTGATCGTGGTCTTAAGGGTGGCATGAAAGCTGCTGATAAGAGCGGAGCACGTTATTGCCTGGTAATTGGTGATGATGAGATCTCATCTGGAAAGTGCGAATTAAAATTAATGAGCAGTGGTGAGGTTATCTCTAGTAGCCTTGCGGTTTCAGATTTAATAAGTAGATTAGGAAATTCTAAGTAATGCTGCGCACTCATGATGCTGGATCCCTTAATGCAAAATCAGTTGGTACCAAGGTTGTACTTGCTGGCTGGGTAGCACGTCGGCGTGATCATGGTGGAGTTGCATTTATTGATTTGCGGGATTCAACAGGTGCGGTGCAGGTTGTTATTAATGATGAGAAAGTAGCTGGTGAACTTCGTGCCGAGTGGTGTGTCTTAATTACCGGCAGCGTGAAGATGCGTCCTGCTGGCAATGAGAATAAGGAAATTGCAACTGGTGAGATTGAGGTTGTTTGTGAATTACTTGAAGTTTTAAGTGAGGCAGCTGCTCTGCCATTTCCAGTAGATAGTGGAGATATTGGAAATATTTCAGAGGAGGTCCGGCTTAAGTATCGATACTTAGATTTGCGAAGGGAAGGACCGGCAAGGAATTTAAGATTGCGCTCTAAGGTAACAACTGCAATTAGAGATGTAATGGGTGAGGCAGATTTTCTAGAGATTGAAACACCATATCTGACCCGTTCAACTCCAGAAGGGGCAAGAGATTTTCTAGTTCCAGTCAGATTACAACCTGGCTCTTGGTATGCATTGCCTCAATCACCACAATTATTTAAGCAGTTACTAATGGTTGCCGGCATGGAGCGTTACTACCAAATTGCAAGATGTTTTAGAGATGAGGATTTTAGGGCGGATCGTCAACCAGAATTTACGCAATTAGATATTGAGATCTCATTTGCTGATCAAGCAGATGTAATTGCGATTGCCGAAAAGGTTCTATCGCAAGTATTTCAAAAGGTTGTTAACCACAAGATTTCGCTACCAATTCCACATATGACTTATAAAGATGCGATGCGAGATTACGGCTCAGATAAGCCTGATTTAAGATTTGATAATAAGTTAACCGATGTGACTGAGTATTTTAAAGATACATCTTTTAGGGTATTTCAAGCAGAGTATGTGGGCGCAGTAGTTATGCCAAAAGGTGCCGATGTGCCACGGCGAGAATTAGATGCTTGGCAGGATTGGGCAAAGGCAAGGGGTGCTAAAGGGTTGGCATATATATTGCTGCAAGCAGATGGCACATTAGGTGGCCCAGTTGCAAAAAATCTTTCTGAGAAAGAAAGCTCTGGAATCGCTGCAAAGGTAGGAGCAAAAATTGGAGATGCTATTTTCTTTGCCGCCGGATCTACTGTTTCATCACAAAATTTATTAGGTGCTGTACGAGTAGAGATCGGGGCACGTTGTAATTTAATCGATGAGAGTTCTTGGAAATTTGTTTGGATTGTTGACGCACCCATGTTTGAGCCAGTAGATAGCCAAAATCCGGCAGCTGGATGGACTGCAGTGCACCACCCATTTACTGGACCAAAGCCGGAGTTTGCCGATAATTTTGATAAGCAACCAGCTGCTGCTCTTGCCTATGCATATGACATTGTTTTAAATGGTAATGAGATTGGTGGCGGATCGATTCGAATCCATCAGCGCGAGGTTCAGCAACGGGTATTTAAAACTATTGGTTTATCCAATGATGAGGCGGAAAGTAAGTTTGGATTTTTGTTAGAGGCATTTAATTACGGCCCACCACCACATGGTGGAATTGCACTTGGTATTGACCGATTATGCGCATTACTAGCTGGTGCTCAATCAATCCGTGAAGTTATTGCCTTTCCTAAGACGGCAAGTGGCGCAGATCCATTAACTGGCGCACCAACACCGATTACGCCAGCACAACGCAAAGAGAGTGGGGTCGATACTCCAGCCCCTGCCAAGGAGTAAGCAACTTTTCAGGTATTCTTCCCAAATGGGACCAGGTGGAATTGCAACAATTATCGCAGCCTCATCGCTAGCCATAATTGCATTAGCCATCTCTTATGCGGTAATTCGCCTTACTAGAACAATTGATGAAATAACCACGACAATTTCAATGGTCAATAGTCCACTCAAAAGCGTGAGCAATGCGGGAAAATCTTTGGAAAATCTGATTAAGAAATTTACCAAAGGAACTGAATCGTTTTTTGATGAGAACCCGATGGCCATGAAAGCAGCGACAGCTGTAGTTTCGGCGGCAAAGGGAAAGAAAAAGGTTAAGAAAAAAAGCAAAGCAAAGGAGTAGTGATGGACTCCGCAGATATTCGCTCCCGTTGGCTAAATTTTTTTGAAAGTAAGAACTCATTAAATCTTAAACACACAGTCGTTCCGTCTGCATCGTTAATTGCTGATGATCCCAATCTTTTATTAGTAAATGCGGGCATGGTTCCGTTTAAACCTTATTTTTTAGGTGAAGTTAAAGCACCATATAAGCGAGCAACCTCAGTACAAAAATGTGTAAGAACCTTAGATATTGATGAGGTTGGCAAAACTACTAGGCATGCCTCCTTTTTTCAGATGTGTGGCAACTTCTCATTTGGTGATTACTTTAAGGAGGGTGCGATTGCACTTGCTTGGGAGTTGCTAACTAAATCTGTTTCAGATGGCGGTTATGGATTTGCTGAGGAGAAGCTTTGGGTAACTGTGTATCAAGATGATGATGAGGGTGCAGAAATTTGGGAGAAACAAGTAGGAGTTCCAAAGAATCGTATTCAACGCAGAGGCATGGCAGATAATTTTTGGTCAATGGGAGTTCCCGGTCCTTGTGGGCCATGCTCTGAGATTTACTTTGATCGAGGTAGTGCATATGGCAAAGAGGGTGGACCAATTGCAGATGAGGACAGATATTTAGAGATCTGGAACTTAGTTTTTATGCAAAATATTCGTGGCGATGGGGGTGATAAGAACTCATTTCCAATTGTGGGTGAATTACCAGCTAAAAATATAGATACTGGATTAGGACTTGAACGAACCGCTGCGCTACTTCAGGGCGTGGATAACATATATGAAATTGATACCACCAAAATTATTTTAGATAAGGCATCAGCTCTTACCAAGGTTAAGTATGGAAAGGATGAGAGCTCAGATATCTCACTTCGAGTAGTTGCAGACCATGCTCGAACTGCGATGATGTTAATTGGCGATGGTGTTACACCTGGCAATGAAGGACGTGGTTATGTACTGCGCCGAATGATGCGCCGAACTATCAGAAATATGCGCCTGCTTGGCTCACAAGATCTAGTAATGGGTGAGTTAATCAAGAGTTCTATAAAGGCGATGGGAGCGCAGTATCCAGAGTTGGTAAGTGGTTCAGATCGAATTTTAGCTATCGCAGAAGCAGAAGAGGATAGTTTTATTCAGACTCTAAAGAGTGGAACTACAATCTTTGATCTAGCTGCTGATCAGTTAAAGAGTGAGAAAAGTAAATCATTATCAGCTGATACTGCCTTTAAACTTCATGACACATATGGATTCCCATTTGATTTAACCCTTGAGATGGCGCGCGAGCAAGGTTTAGGTGTTGATGAGGTTGGCTTTAGAAAGTTAATGAATGAACAACGTGACCGGGCTAAAGCTGATGCAAAGGCAAAGAAGAGTGGGCATACAGATCTAACTGAGTATCGGGGCATTGTTGATAAATCCGGAGCCTCAAAGTTTGTTGGTTATGAAAATATAAGTGCTGAGGCGAAGTTAACTGGGCTATTAGTTGATGGCAAAAGTGTCAAAGAGGCAAGTGCTGGAGCTGATATTGAAATTACATTAGATCGCACGCCATTTTATGCTGAGGGTGGAGGCCAGTTAGCTGATGGTGGGAAAATTAAATTAGCAAATGGCGCAGTTATTGAGATTGAGGATGTTCAATCACCAGTGCCTGGTTTAATTGTTCACCGCGGAAGAATCATTAGCGGTGTAGTTAAAAATGGTGAGCAAGCAGTTGCCGATATTGATTTAGAGAGAAGATTGGCAATCTCTAGAGCCCACACTGCAACACATATGGTTCATAAGGCATTTCGGGAGGCACTTGGTGAGACTGCAACTCAAGCAGGTTCTGAGAACGCACCTGGGCGATTTAGATTTGATTTTCCATCAACGAGTGCAGTGCCAATCTCTGTATTAAATGATGTGGAGAGCAGAGTTAATGAGTTATTGATCTCTGATCTGCAGGTTAATTCAGAGGTTATGTCACAAGATGCTGCAAAAGCAATTGGAGCGATGGCGTTATTTGGTGAGAAGTATGGTGATCAGGTACGAGTGGTAAGTGTTGGTGATTGGGCTAAGGAGCTGTGTGGTGGAACCCATGTGACGCGCTCTGGTCAGCTTGGCTTGGTAAAACTATTATCTGAATCCTCAATTGGTGCGGGTGTACGACGCGTTGAGGCATTAGTTGGTTATGACGCGTATCAGTATTTAGCTAGAGAACATATGCTACTTAACTCGTTAACTGAGATTATTAAAGGCTCTAGAGCAGAGGAGTTACCACAACGTATCTCTGAATTAGTTGAGAAGATGAAGGGGATGGAGAAAGAGTTATCAGGTGTTCGTAGTGCAAAGGCGATGGCAGCAGCGGGTGAGTTATTAAAAAAGGTCAAACCAATTGGAAGTGTTAATTTAATTATTGATCAATTAGCAGATGAGATAGCCGTAGATGATATGAGGTCAATATCTACTGATTTGCGGGGCAAACTTAAGGCTGGCATTGTTGTATTAGCAACAATTGCCGCGGGTAAGCCATTAATCGTTGCGGCTGTTTCACCTGAGGCAATCAAATTAGGAGTAAAGGCTGGTGAGTTAATTAAAACTGGTTCCACAGTTCTAGGCGGTGGCGGTGGCGGTAAGGATGATTTTGCTCAAGGCGGCGGTGTTGATAGCGGCGCAATCGTGAAGGCGTTTGCTGAGATAACAAAAGTTATCAATGGGAAAATCAATTAAAGGTTGGCATTTCTATGAGTAAGCCAATTGCTATTGGCCGAAGAGTCGGCTTTGATTTTGGCGAAAAACGTATTGGGGTAGCGACCTCAGATTCAGAATCTATTCTGGTTTCACCACATGCCACACTACTAAATGATGACAAATTATTAATTAAATTGCAGGAGATTATTACTGAAGTTAACCCCTTCTACATTGTTGTGGGAAATCCCAAGCATTTATCTGGCGAAAGTAGTACGAGCTCAGAGGCAGCAGCTGCGTTTGGTAACTTACTCAGAAGCATATTTGCGGGCCCGATATATCTTGTTGATGAGCGCCTTTCAACATCAAATGCTTACTCACAGATGCGCGAGATTGGAAAATCAGAGCGAGAGAGCAAAGCGGTAATTGATCAGATTGCAGCTATTAATATTTTAGAGAGCGCCTTATTAAATGAGAGATCAGGCAGTGCAGTTGGGCAATTACTTTGAGACGACTGATAGTTGCTCTCCTTATCTGTGTATTGATTACTGGATCAGCTACCTCTATTCATAACGCTTTTTTACTCAATGATTATCAAGACACAACCTCAGCGAGTAAGATTGAAATACTTATTGAAGATGGAGATACCGGCGCAGAGATCTCTCAAAAACTTTATAGTTCCGGGGTAATCAAAGCAACTAAGGTATTTTATAAGCTTGCCCTAAACCAAAAACGAGCAACCTCAATCTCACCTGGTATTCATGAGATTGATTTAAAGATTTCAGCACAGGCAGCACTTAACCAGCTCCTAGATCCAACTCGAAACCGTGGAGTTTTTCGGTTTAACGAAGGATTACGGAAGGTTGAGATATTAGATTTACTAGTTAAATCCAAGTTGGTAACTGGTCAGTTATCACCTGCAATAAAACCTGCAGATATCTTTAAAACTAATAACCTAGAGGGATTTTTGTTCCCAGCTAATTACTCATTTGCGCCAGGAACTACTACTGATCAAGCAATTACGCAGATGCTTACCAGATTTAACTTATCGGCAAAAACTAGCAAGATCGATCAGGGGTATGGAAAGTTTTCACCCTTTGAGTTAGTAATCATCGCCTCAATTGCTCAAGCAGAGGGTGATGTGCAAGATTTCACCAAGATAGCGCAGGTTATCTATAATCGCTTAAAAATTGGTATGCCACTACAAATGAACACCACAATTGAGTATGCAGCAAATCTACGGGGGAAAATAAGACTCCCCTATAAGCAGTTAGAGATAAACTCTAGGTATAACACCTATAAATATCAGGGGTTACCGCCAGGACCAATTGGTAATCCTGGGCAGGCAGCACTTGAGGCGGCAGTAAATCCGCAGATGGGTGATTGGCTTTACTTTATTACAGTCAAGCCACAAGATACAAGATTTACAAGTTCAATAAAAGAGTTTAATACGTGGGCAAATGAGTTTAGAAAAAATGAGGAAGCTGGTTTATTTAAATGATTAAGTTAGCAGTGGCTGGTAAACCAATCAGTCATTCCCTCTCACCATTATTACACGCAACCGCTTATGAAATATTGGGTGTAGAAGCACAGTTTTTAGCTAGTGAGGTAAGTGAAGATAAGTTTGGTGATTTTTACTTTAATGCAAAAAATAATGGTTACCGAGGTTTAGCGATGACGATGCCATTAAAAGAGATATCAATAGGGTTTGTTGATCGAGTGGATCCAATCGCAAAACAAATTGGCTCAATTAATACAATTATTTTCGAATCAACTGGCAGTATTGGACTATCTACTGACCTACTTGCATTTAAAAATCTACTTAAACCTTACTTTGGAAAGCAGATTGCAATATTAGGTGCTGGTGGTACCGCACGCGCAGCTATTGGAGCATTAAAAGGAACGGGAAGTAAGGTCTCAGTTTTAACAAGATCAATCACAAGGCATGACCAACTCCACTCAGCAGCTGTTGACCTTGATATTAATCTCTTAGATTGGCAGCAGTTTGAGGAGATTCAGGATCGAGATCTAATCATTTCAACTACACCAGCAGGTGCTACCGATGGTTTAACTGTTCTCTCCACAAAAGCTGATTTCTTTGATGTCACCTACCACCCATGGCCAACAGATCTAGCAAGGCGCTATCAAAATCTTGGTCGGGGTGTAATCGGAGGGTTAGCTCTTCTAGTTGAGCAGGCATTATTTCAAATAAATTACTTCTCTCAAAAGGAGTTTGATTACGCCAAGATGCGTAGTGAGTTATTGAAAGTTGCTAACGCAGCGATAAAGAAGTAATCCACAGCATTAAATTTACTACCTGCCGACAGTTTAATCTGCGGTAGTGATTTTAGAGATTGCCGCCGCTATTTGGTTTATTTGGATTGCGATCTATGATTTTAGGTTTAAGTTGATTCGCAATATTGACCTGGTAATTGCAATCGTATTTTGTGCTATCTATTTAGATACAAATTGGCGCCTTGGCCTAGCTAATCTAGGAATATATGGCTTATTAAACCTACTTATAAAAGGCAAGATTGGTAGTGGTGATATAAAGCTTGCACCAATAATTGCTCTACCAATCAGCACATTTTTTGAATTATTAAATGCATTATCGATCTCTTGGATTAGTGGCGGGCTCTATGCCTTAATTAGAGGAGGTGGCGCCATTGCCTTTGCGCCATTTATGATTTTCGGAACATATTTAGCAAAGATTTTATGAGTAAGAGGGTTAAATGTGAGGCGAGGTGAACGGTGAATCTGAGAGAATATCCCTCTAAATATTGATTTGGAGAAGATGTGCTTCGTTGGCTGACTGCAGGTGAATCACATGGGCCTGCCTTAACTGCAATAGTTGAGGGAGTGCCAGCGCATGTTTTAATTACTAGCGCAGATATTAATACTGATTTGGCTCGACGTAGATTAGGTTTTGGACGAGGTGCAAGACAAAATTTTGAAGCCGACAAAATAACTATTACTGGTGGCATCCGACTTGGTCTGACTCAAGGTGGGCCAATCGCTATTCAGATCGCAAACTCAGAGTGGCCTAAGTGGGAAAAGGTAATGAGTGCTGATCCTGTTCCTGAAAGTGAGATAAAGGATTTAGCACGCAACGCTCCATTAACACGGCCACGGCCAGGGCATGCAGATTTAGTGGGCATGCAAAAGTTTAATTTCTC
This sequence comes from Candidatus Nanopelagicus sp., assembly GCA_016462445.1. Taxonomy (GTDB): domain Bacteria; phylum Actinomycetota; class Actinomycetes; order Nanopelagicales; family Nanopelagicaceae; genus Nanopelagicus. The sequence goes on from JAEMTE010000007.1 coordinate 30,272, forward strand.
AGATGCCAGGCCAATATTAGAGCGAGCAAGTGCTAGAGAGACTGCAGCTCGGGTTGCACTTGGCGCTGTTGCTAGAGCGTTTTTAAAGCAGAGTGTTGGAATTGAAATATTAAGTCATGTGATTTCAATTGGTGAGGTTGCCGTTAGTGAAGGTTATGAATTACCAACTATTAAAGATCGCGCGCGAATCGATGAGGATCCAGTTCGCTGCGCAGATAAGAAGGTAAGTGATCTAATTGTTAAAGAGATTGAAGCAGCACATCGTGATGGTGACACACTTGGCGGCGTAGTTGAGGTTCTAGGCTATAACCTGCCACCTGGTCTTGGCTCTTATACTCATTGGGATAAGCGATTAGATGCCAAGTTAGCTGCTGCCATGATGGGTATTCATGCAATTAAAGGTGTTGAGATTGGTGATGGCTTTACCACTGCGAAAAGACGTGGCTCAGTTGCCCACGATGAGATTGAAAAAAATGCCAAGGGTGCGATTGTGCGCAGAACCGATAGAGCAGGTGGTACTGAAGGCGGCATAAGTAATGGTGAGATTTTGCGGGTTAAAGTTGCAATGAAGCCAATTTCAACTGTACCAAAAGCGCTAGACACAATTGATGTTGCAACTGGTGAGCCAGCAAAGGCAATTAATCAACGCTCAGATGTTTGTGCAGTTCCAGCAGCTGGAATTGTGGCGGAGGCAATGGCAGCACTTGTGCTTGCAGATGCTGTTCTTGAGAAGTTTGGTGGCGATAGTGTGCAGGAAACTAAGCGTAACTTTGAGAATTACATTAAAACCTTAGAAATCAAGTAATGCTTAAGCGGATAGTTTTAATCGGCCCACCTGGTGCGGGTAAAACTAGTATTGGCAAGGCATTAGCTAAAGAGTTAGCGATCAGTTTTATTGATAGTGATTCTGAGATTGAAAAGATTGCCGGCAAGAAGATCTCTGAGATATTTGTCGATGATGGTGAGCCAGCCTTTCGAAAGATGGAGGTTGAGGTAGTTAGCAAACTTTTGGCAACCTTCTCAGGAGTGATTGCATTAGGTGGGGGTGCGCCAATCAATGAACAAATTCAAAAAGAGTTAGCGCATGCAGATTATCCAGTTGTTTTTATTGATGTATCAATCTCACAAGCAGCAAACCGAGTTGGATTTAATAAAGATAGACCATTGCTATTAATTAATCCACGCCAGCAATGGTTAAACCTTATGAGCGCGCGCCGGCCAATATATGAGAAATTATCTAGTGAGATTATTTCCTCCGATAATCGCAAACCAGCTGAGGTAGCAACTATTATCAGTGAGAAATTAAAGAGTAAATTATGAAATCAATTAATATAAAAGCTGAGCGTAATTACGAGGTTGTAGTGGGTGCTGATGGCTTATCTGCCATAAAGCAGATATCCCAAGAGCATAATCGGGTTTTACTTATCGCACCTAACTCTTTAATAAAGTTGTTTAAACTTAAGGAATCTAAAAACCTAATTATCTTTGCAACTCCTGAGGGTGAAAACCAAAAGAGTGTTGCAACATTAGAGCGGATCTGGCGCAAATGTGCTAGCGCATCTATTGCAAGAGGGGATGCAATTATTGGTTTTGGAGGTGGGGCAACTACTGATCTAGCCGGCTTTGCCGCCGCCACATGGTTACGGGGCATATCTTGGTATGCAATTCCTACCTCACTTGCTGGCATGGTTGATGCTGCTATTGGTGGCAAGAGTGGGGTAAATGCTGCTACTGGTAAAAACTTAATTGGCTCCTTTTACTCACCAACTAAGGTGTTAATTGATCCAACTTTTTTAAAGAAACTACCGCTACGGGATCTATCAGCTGGAATGGCAGAGGTAATTAAGTGTGGCTTTATTTCAGATTATAAAATACTTAATTTAGTACAAGAGGATGAGATAAATTATACCGAAATTATTCAGCGAGCGGTTAAGGTCAAAGCCGAGGTAGTCTCTAAAGATTTTAGAGAGAGCAGATTACGAGAGATCCTAAATTATGGCCACACACTTGGGCATGCAATTGAAAAAGATAGTAAATACAAGTTGCGCCATGGTGAGGCGGTAAGTATTGGAATGGTTTTTGCCGCTGAGCTCAGTAAGGATTTAGCAGGATTAGACTCTGATGCAGTAGATCTTCACCGTGAGTTATTGAATAGATTTAACCTGCCGATAAAGTATCCAAGAAATAGATGGAGGAGTTTGGCCACCTTGCTACTACAGGATAAGAAGGTAAAGCAGGATAAGTTGCGCTTTATTGGAATAAGCAGAATTGGTAAACCAGTATGGCTTGAGGATGTTTCATCCAGCCTGTTGGCAATGGTTTATGAGAGAATAGCCAAATGAAAATTTTAATTCTAAATGGTCCGAATTTGGCGCGGCTAGATCTTCGCGAAAAAAGCCATTATGGGGATTTGGATTATCCGCAACTTAAAAAGGGAATTGAAGAAAAAGCTAGCTCATTGAAAATTGATGTCGAGGTAAAACAAAGTGATAGTGAGAGTGAGTTAATTACCTGGCTGCATGAGGCTGCTGATAAGAAACAGCCGGTGATATTTAATCCAGCTGCCTTTACTCACTACTCATATGCGATTAGAGATGCAGTAACTATGCTCAAAGCACCAGTAATTGAGGTCCATCTTTCCAATCCATTATCTCGCGAAGAGTTTCGCCATACTTCAGTAATTAGTGGGGTAGTAAATGGAACCATCGCTGGTTTTGGCGTTGAAAGCTACTACCTAGCGCTAATAGCTATGCAAAAACTACTTGGCTAACAAGGTAGGCTAGCGCAATACTTTTTAATACTGTATTACTTTTAATTACTACTGGGATGGGATAAAGATGGCAACTACAAATGATTTAAAAAACGGCATGACCTTAAATCTTGATGGTCAGCTTTGGAATGTTATTGAGTTCCAACATGTTAAGCCTGGCAAAGGTGGTGCATTTGTACGCACCAAGATGCGATCAGTTCTATCTGGCAAGGTGGTTGAGAAAACTTTTAATGCTGGCGTTAAGGTTGAGGTGGCATCGGTTGAAAAACGTAATATGTCTTACCTATATAAAGATGGTGAAGATTTTATGTTTATGGACTCAACTAATTATGACCAAATCTCAGTTAGCAAGCAGACAGTTGGCGATGCAACTGATTACTTACTTGAGAATGCAGCTGTTGTAGTTGCTATGCATGAAGGCAACCCATTATTTATTGAATTACCAGCCTCTGTTACATTAAAAATTACTTATACCGAGCCAGGTATTCAAGGTGATCGATCCTCTGGCGGTACAAAGCCAGCGACTGTTGAGACTGGAATTACTATTCAGGTGCCATTATTTATTAAGCAGGATGAGATGGTCTTGGTGGATACGCGCACCGGTGAATATCTAGGCCGAGCCAACTAACTGTGTCTGCCCGTAGTAAGGCCCGAAAGCGTGCTTTAGATTTTTTATATGAAGCAGATATTAAAAGTGTTTTAGCAGCAGATCTATTTAAAACTCGAGGATCTGCTGAGTTATCACAGGAGCCTTATGTTCTAACCCTAATAACTGGGGTAGCAGATCACTTGAGCAAGATTGATGAGTTAATTATTACCTACGCTCAAGGTTGGGATATGGATCGGATGCCACCGATTGATCGCAATATTTTAAGACTGGCAATATTTGAAATCCTCTGGGAGGCTGATGTTGATCTTAAGGTTGCTTGTGATGAGGCGGTTGAGTTAGCAAAATCCTTATCAACTGATGAGTCCGCCAGCTATATAAACGGAGTATTGGGCCGAATTGTTAAGCTAAAGGACTCAATCGCGATCTAAGATTTAATTAGGTTCATCTCTGTTAAATATTCTAAGGTTTTAGACTCACTCTTTTCTAGCAGTAGTGCTAAAAATTGCAGATCATTTGATCTAATTGTCAGCACCTGACCATTCCAATCCTTTCTCCTATTGCAGATGCTTTTAGCAAGCCTACTTACCTCCTGCCCGCCCTGATCAGGGTTGCTACTTAATCTATTTAGATCAAAGGTAATGCTGCTATTAATACTCTGAGTTGGTAGATCTGGAAAAAGTTCGGTAACTGGAACTTGGTAGAACTGCATTAGTGCGATTGCTTTTTTAAGGGAGATAGCACGGTCTGATCTCTCATAGGAGCCGATTACGACTGCCTTCCACTTGCCGTTTGAGTTTCGCTCTACATCCTGCAAGCTCCACCCTTTTGATTTGCGTATTATTCTTAATCTATCTGCTGGGTTATTTGTGTTCATCACCGCAGGGTAGCCACCCCGCGATTTTGGTGGTTTTAGATATCCACAGATCTTCTGCTAATATATGGCGATTCCTTTAACGATCCGTCCAGAGAGGCGGCGAAGGAGAAGTAAATGAGTATTTTGCTATCTAGCAGCGACATCGATCGTGCTATTAAACGTATTTCACATGAGATCCTCGAGCACAATCAAGGAATTACTAATTTAGTTTTAATGGGTATTCCCACTCGCGGTGCCTATTTAGCAGATCGAATCAGCGCTTTCATCACAGAGATTGAAGGGCCGGTAGCAACCGGTGTTTTAGATATTACTCTGCATAGAGATGACTTAAGACTTCGCCCACCTAAACCACTTCTGCCAACAAAACTCCCACCTGGCGGTATTGAGGGTAAGGATTTGGTCTTAGTAGATGATGTTCTCTTCTCTGGAAGAACTATTAGAGCTGCCCTTGATGCAATTGGTGAGTTGGGTAGACCAAGGAGCGTACAACTTGCCGTCTTAGTTGATCGAGGACACCGGGAGCTGCCAATTAGAGCAGATTATGTTGGCAAAAATATTCCTACCTCAAAGAGTGAGAGTGTGAAGGTTCACCTATCTGAGTATGACAACGAGGATCTTGTGGAGCTGATCAAATGATAACTGGCCACCTACTTTCCGCCGCTGATCTAAGTAAGGATGAGGCATTAAATCTGCTCTCGACAGCTAAAGAGTTAGCCGCAATAACTGATGGACCAAATAAGAAGCTACCAACCTTACGTGGCAAGACAGTAGTCAATCTGTTTTTTGAGGACTCAACTAGAACTCGAATAAGTTTTGAAACAGCAGCAAAGCGATTATCAGCAGATGTTATTAACTTCTCCGCTAAAGGCTCATCAGTTAGTAAGGGTGAGAGTCTAAAAGATACAGCGCAGACCCTGCAGGCAATGGGGGCAGATGCGGTGGTAATTAGACATGGCAGCAGTGGCGCAGCAAAGCGACTTGCAGATACACAATGGATACAAGCAGCGATTATTAATGCTGGCGATGGCACACATGAGCATCCAACTCAGGCATTACTTGATGCATTCACAATTAAGCAACACCTGCGAAATGATAAATCAGATTTAACTGGAATTAGAGTTCTAATTGTCGGCGATATTCTCCACTCTCGAGTGGCCAGAAGTAATGTGTTACTACTAACAAAATTAGGAGCGCAGGTTGTCTTAGTAGCACCACCAACTTTGTTACCAGTTGGAGTAGGTGATTGGCCGGTAGAGATCTCATATGATCTAGATTCACAGATTGAAAAATGTGATGTAGTGATGATGCTACGAATTCAATTAGAGCGAATGGCAGATTCCTTTTTTCCAACTGAACGAGAGTACTCACGTAGATATGGTCTAAACTCTGCCCGTCTTGCCAAACTCTCTAAAAGCGCAATTGTTATGCACCCAGGCCCAATGAATCGCGGCCTTGAGATCTCAGCAGATAGCGCAGATGACCTTAAATCAGTAATCATTGATCAAGTTAAAAATGGCGTGGCGGTGCGAATGGCAGTGCTTTATGAATTACTTGGTGGAGCGCAAATTGGAGATAGCAAATGATTAAAATTAATAATGCCAAGTTAGTAGATAACAGTTTGGTTGATATAGAAATTGATAATGGCGTGATTACTAAGTTAGGTAAAGCAGCTGGTGGTAAGGCAAAGGATGGCATTGATGCCAGTGGAAAAATGTTGTTACCAGGTTTAGTTGATCTGCATACCCACTTAAGAGAGCCAGGGCGGGAGGATGCTGAAACAGTTTTAACTGGATCGGTAGCTGCTGTTGCTGGTGGCTACACATCTATCTCTGCTATGGCAAATACAAATCCAGTCGCCGATACTGCCGGGGTAGTAGAGCAGATATATAGATTAGGTAAGAGCGCTGGCCTGTGTGATGTGAATCCGATTGGAGCGGTAACTAAAGGATTAAATGGTGAACAGCTTGCAGAGCTTGGCGCAATGGCCGATTCAATTGCTGGGGTAAGAATCTTCAGCGATGATGGTAAATGTGTAGCAGACCCACTTATTATGCGTAGAGCACTTGAGTATGTAAAAACATTTAATGGAGTTATTGCTCAACATGCTCAAGAGCCAAGACTTACTATAAATGCTCAGATGAATGAGGGAAGTGTTTCTGCTCGTATTGGTCTACCTGGCTGGCCAGCGATAGCAGAGGAGGCAATTATTGCAAGAGATATTCTGCTCGCAGAGCATGTGCAATCTCGCCTGCATATTTGCCATGTAACAACCGCTGGCGGTGTTGAATTAATTCGCTGGGCTAAGCAACGGGGTATCCAAGTAACTGCTGAGGTAACACCTCACCACCTGCTGTTAACTGATGAATTAGTTGAAAATTATGATCCTATTTATAAAGTAAATCCGCCGCTTCGAACTGAAAAAGATGTCTGGGCGCTTCGCGAAGGTTTAGCGGAGGGCGTAATAGATATTGTGGCAACAGATCATGCGCCACATCCAGCTGAGGATAAGGATTGTGAGTGGCAAGCTGCAGCATTTGGCATGGTTGGCCTGGAGACTGCGCTCTCAGTTGTAATTAAAACTATGATAGAAAGTAAATTAATGGGTTGGAAAGAGTTAGTAGATCGAATGTCGATTAAACCTGCGCAAATTGCAGGCTATAAAACTCAAGGACAAAGTATTGCGCTCTCAAGTGTGGCAAATCTAATATTGGTTGATCCGATTGCAACTTGGCAGGTTGAACGCAGTAAATTGCATTCAAAGAGTAGAAACACACCATTTCATGGCATGGAGCTACCTGGCCTTATCTCAGATGTTATTTATAACGGTGCGCAAAGCATGATTGCTAGTAAAGTTGTAAAGGTGGCGAGCGGTAGTAATGAGTAAGAAAACACAGGCCTACCTGGTTCTAGCTGATGGCAAAATCTTTGAAGGATTTGCTTGGGCTAAGACGGGAGAAACATTTGGCGAAGCTGTTTTCTCAACAGGTATGACTGGATATCAAGAGACATTAACTGACCCCTCATATCACAAACAAATTGTGGTGATGACAGCACCACATATTGGTAATACTGGTGTTAATACAATTGATAACGAGTCGGAGCGAATTTGGGTATCTGGCTTTGTAGTTAGAAATCCATCACCAATTGCTAGTAACTGGCGAAGTGAAAAAACTTTAGAGAAGCAGTTAATTGACTCTGATGTGGTTGGGATTCAAGGCGTTGATACTCGAGCAATAACTAGGCATCTGCGTGATCAAGGCGCGATGAAGGTTGGCATATTTAGCGATACAAAGCTTTCTCGTGAGGAGATGGTGGTAAAGGTTAGAGATATTGCTCCAATGAATGGGGCTTACTTAGCAACGGATGTAACAACTAAAAAACCTTACATAGTAAATCCTCCAGCAGGTGTGGCTACTAAATTTAAAGTAGCAGCAATTGATTTAGGCATTAAAGCTGCAACGCCAAAGGCTATGGCAGCTCTTGGCATGCAGGTACATGTACTACCACTCTCCACAAAACTTGATGAAATAAAGGCACTCTCACCAGATGGAATATTTCTCTCTAATGGACCAGGTGATCCAGCTGCAATGGTTGATGTAGTTGAATTAGTTAGAAATATCTTGCAGGCAGAGATCCCATTTTTTGGTATTTGTTTTGGACATCAAATTTTAGGCAGAGCACTTGGATTTGAGACTTACAAACTTCCATTTGGTCATCGTGGAATTAATCAACCAGTAATTGATTTAACAACTGGCAAGGTTGAGATTACCTCTCATAATCATGGCTTTGCAGTGGCTGCGCCAAAAGAGAATGAGTTTCATACTGTTTACGGAAATGGCCGAGTAACACACATATCTTTAAATGATTCAGTTGTTGAAGGTCTTGAGATGATTTCAATTCCGGCATTTTCAGTTCAGTACCATCCAGAGTCAGCAGCTGGACCGCATGATGCATCATATTTATTTGAAAGATTTGCTCAACTTATGAGTTCGCCGCAATTAGGTTTGAAAGACAATGATGCCAAGAGATAATTCTATAACCAGTGTTTTAGTTATTGGCAGTGGGCCAATTGTCATTGGCCAAGCATGCGAATTTGATTACTCTGGCACTCAAGCATGTCGAGTATTACGAAGTGAGGGGATTCGAGTTATTTTAATAAACTCAAATCCCGCAACAATTATGACCGATCCCGAGTTTGCAGATGCCACCTATATTGAACCGATTACCCCTGAGGTAATTGAGAAGATCTTAGAAAAAGAGAGGCCAAGTGCAGTACTAGCAACTCTGGGTGGACAAACTGCGCTCAATGCGGCAATGCAATTACATGAGCGAGGCTCATTTGAAAAGTATGGAACAAAATTAATTGGCGCAGATATTGATGCGATCAAACGTGGTGAGGATCGCGAGATATTTAAGAAGATTGTTGAAAGTATTGGCGGGCAATCTGCTAAATCAAAGATCTGTCACTCTATGGATGAATGTTTAGCCGCAGCTGTTGAGCTTAACTATCCAGTTGTTGTTAGACCATCTTTTACGATGGGTGGCCTCGGCTCTGGAATTGCATATAACGAGGCAGATTTACAACAGATTGCCGGTGCAGGACTGCGCCATAGTCCAACAACTGAAGTTTTGCTTGAAGAATCAATTATTGGTTGGAAAGAGTATGAGCTAGAGGTAATGCGCGATCACAAAGACAATGTTGTGATTGTGTGTAGCATTGAAAATATCGATCCAATGGGTGTGCATACTGGTGATTCAATAACAGTAGCACCGGCTATGACATTAACCGATGTTGAGTATCAAAAATTGCGGGATCTTTCGATAGATATTATCAGGGCAGTTGGTGTAGCAACCGGGGGCTGCAACATTCAATTTGCAGTAAACCCACAAGATGGCCGCATTATTGTAATTGAAATGAACCCACGAGTTTCTAGATCTTCAGCTCTTGCATCAAAGGCGACCGGCTTTCCAATTGCAAAGATTGCAACTAAATTAGCAATTGGTTATACATTAGATGAGATTGATAATGATATTACTAAATCAACACCTGCCTCCTTTGAGCCATCACTTGATTATGTGGTTGTTAAGGTTCCAAGATTTGCATTTGAGAAGTTTGCAGAAGCAGATCCGAGATTGACCACCACAATGAAGAGTGTGGGCGAGGCAATGGCAATTGGGCGAAGTTTTCCAGAAGCGCTACAAAAAGCACTTAGATCACTTGAAAAAGTTGGGGCTAGCTTTACTTGGAGTGGGGGCAATCTAGTAAATCTAATGAAGCAGATCGGTACTCCGACTGAGTTTCGACTACAACAGGTGCAACTAGCGATGCATTTGGGTGCGACCGTGGCGCAGGTCTATGAAATAACTAAAATTGATCCTTGGTTTTTAGAGCAAATTAATCTAATAAATCAAGAGGCAAAAGAATTGATAAATCAACCAGAGTTAAGTAGAGAGGTACTTAGATCTGCAAAACAAATGGGTTTTTCTGACTCTCAAATTGCACTTCTACGTAATGTTACTGAAGATCAAATTAGAGAAGAGCGTACTAAACTTGCTTTACATCCTGTTTATAAAACTGTAGATACCTGTGCTGGTGAGTTTGCCGCACTTACTCCTTACTATTACTCATCTTATGATGAGCAGAGTGAGGTGTTAACCCGAACTAAAGAAGCGGTAATCATTCTTGGTAGTGGACCAAATCGAATTGGGCAAGGCATAGAGTTTGATTACTCATGTGTGCATGCATCTTTTGCGCTACAAAAGGCAGGTTATGAAACAATTATGATTAACTGTAATCCTGAGACAGTTTCTACAGATTATGACACTTCAGATCGGCTTTATTTTGAGCCACTAACCTTTGAAGATGTACTTGAGGTAATTGAAGCCGAGAAAGCAGCTGGCCCAGTTCTAGGTGTAATTGCGCAACTTGGTGGTCAAACACCACTTGGCCTAGCCAGGCAGTTAATGCAATCCGGTGTACAGATTTTAGGAACTTCACCAGATGCTATTGATTTAGCAGAGGAGAGGGGAGCATTTGCACTACTTTTGAAGTCAAATAATTTATTAGCACCAAAGTTCGGCATGGCTAACTCTTATGAAGAAGCAGCAAAAATTGCAAAGGATATTAGCTACCCAGTACTGGTTCGTCCATCATATGTCTTAGGTGGTCGGGGCATGGAGATTGTCTATGATGAACAATCACTACGCGGCTTTATTGATAAAGCAACCGCCATAACACCAAACCATCCAGTTCTAATAGATAAGTTTCTTGATGATGCAATTGAAATTGATGTTGATGCCTTATTTGATGGAAATGAACTGTATTTAGCGGGCGTGATGGAGCATATTGAGGAGGCTGGTGTTCACTCAGGTGATTCAGCCTGTGTATTACCAAGCATCTCACTATCTAAGGAGCAGCTCAGTGAGATTCGAATAGCAACTGAGAAAATTGCCAAGAGCATAGGTGTGCGTGGCTTGTTAAATATTCAATTTGCAATCAGCGGAAACCCACCGCAGCTATATGTTTTAGAAGCTAACCCCCGAGCCTCTCGAACTGTGCCATTTGTGGCAAAGGCAACTGGTATTGCGCTATCTAAGGCAGCTGCTTTAATTGCAACAAATATTAGTATTGGCCAGCTTCGTAGTGATGGAATTTTGCCTAAGCATGGAGATGGAATTGCAAATGGTGTATCAGTTAAAGAGGCGGTACTACCATTTAATCGCTTCCGTAGATTAGATGGAACTGGCGTCGACTCAGTTCTTGGGCCGGAGATGAAATCAACAGGGGAGGTAATGGGGATAGCAAATAACTTTGGCTTAGCCTTTGCTAAAAGCCAGACTGCAGCCTTTGGGCCGTTGCCAAAAGCTGGTTCAGTATTTATTTCCCTTTCCCATAGAGATAAAGAGCATGGTTGGCGAGCAGCACGTGATCTGCATGAACTTGGTTTTAAAATTTATAGCACCGCGGGCACAAACGCATTTCTGGCGGAGAAAAGTGTGCCATCAGAGTTAGTAAGAAAGAACTCCGATCCCTCCTCTAATAAATTATCATCAAATGATGTGATTACTAAAGGACTGGTGCAATTAGTTATTAATACACCGCTAGGAAGAGGGTCACGTCAGGATGGCTTTTTAATTAGAACTGCATCTATATCCCGATCAGTTCCTTGTATAACAACAGTTGCTGGCTTTAAAGCTGCAGTAGCTGGTATTACTGCGCTACAAAAGGATGAGTTTAATATTAAATCACTGCAGGAATGGATGAAGAAATAATGAGTGCAAAGATAAATCAATTTGCTACTCAGATGCTGGCTGAGGTAATTAGTAATAAAAAAGTTGGGCCTTATCACCATATGGTTTTTGCTGTTGGTGAGATGGCATCTCATGTTAAACCTGGCAACTTTGTTGCGATATCTGTTGGGGGTGAGCAATCCTCCTTAGTTTTGCGTAGAGCATTTGCAATTTATCGAGCATTAGATAAAGGCCCAATGGGGGGAAGTATTGAATTGGTAGTAGCTCCACATGGTCAGGGAAGCAGGTGGCTGTGCCAAAGAGCTGTTGGAGATTTAGTTGATTTTATTGGTCCATTAGGAACTGCATTTGGAATTCCAACTGTAAATGCTAATGCAATGTTGATCGGTGGCGGCTATGGATCAGCACCACTATTTGCCTTAGCCGAACTCTTAAAAAATAAGGGTTGCCGAGTAGATATGGTGCTAGGTGCAAGTACTGCAACTAAAATTTACGCACCACTTGAAGGAAAACGCAGCGTCTCATCTTTAACTCTAACAACTGATGATGGAAGTACTGGCATACACGGCCAAATAAGTGAGGCAATACCAAGATTAATTCGAGAGTTTGGTACCGAGGTTATCTACTCATGTGGGCCGATGGGGATGCTTGCTGCTGTGGCTAAAATAGCAGAGGAGTTTAATTTGGTTCATCAATGTGCAGTTGAGGAGTCGATGGCCTGCGGTATAGGTGTTTGTATGACCTGCGTGATACCGGTAAAGAATGAAGATGGCATAAAAATGATTCGCAGTTGTATCGATGGGCCAGTAATGGATGGCTCACAGGTTATCTGGGATCGTAAAACTGTTATGGATGCGTTGTAATCAGATGAGCGCCCTAGATTTCTCAACCAAAATCGGTAGTAAAAGATTTTCTAATCCAATATTTACCGCTAGTGGCTGTGCTAGTTCCGGGCAGGAGCTTGCTCAGTTCTTCCCATTAACTGAGATTGGCGCAGTTGTCACTAAATCAATAATGGTTAAGGCTAGAACTGGTAGAGCAACTCCTAGAATGGCAGAGACTCCAAGTGGAATGCTTAATTCAATTGGTCTGCAGGGACCTGGAATTGATACATTTTTAGAAAGAGATATTCCATGGCTAGTTGAGCAACAGGTTAAGGTAATTGTCTCAATTGCAGGTGAGAGTGTTGATGAGTATGGTGTTTTAGCGCGTAGATTAAGAGCGGTCTCTGGAATTAGTGCAGTTGAGGTAAATATCTCCTGTCCAAATGTAGAAAACCGTGGCCAAGTATTTGCCTGTCATCCCGATACTTCAATTGCAGTAATTGAGGCGGTACGTCGAAATATAGGTGGTGAGCTACCAATAATTGCTAAGTTATCACCTGATGTAACAGATATTGTGGAGATAGCAAGAGCTGTTATTAATGCAGGTGTTGATGGACTGGCTCTAATTAATACACTTCTAGGTATGGTAATTGATACAAATACTATGAAACCAAAGCTTGCTGGTAAGACTGGTGGATTATCTGGTCCAGCAATTAGGCCAGTTGCAGTTCGAGCAATTTATCAAGTACACCAAGCCTTTCCAGATACGCCAATTGTTGGCATGGGTGGGGTTGCAAGTGGGCGAGATGCACTGGAATTAATTCTCGCAGGTGCTAGTGCGGTATCGGTTGGTACTGCCAGCTTTGGTAACCCAAAAGCTGCCTTTGATATTAAAAATCAATTGGCAGAGTTATTAACTGAAAAAGGGTTTAACGACCTTCGTGATGCAATTGGCTTTGCCCATCGAGGTATTTAATGACATTACCAATAATTCTCGCATTAGATACTAAGGAGATTAAGCAAGCTCTTGCCTGGATTAAGACATCAGGTGATTTAATTGATCACTTTAAGGTTGGACTTGAATTTTATCTTCGGCATGGCAGCGCTGGTATCGAACAACTGCGCAAGGAGAGTGAGTTTGAATTATTTTTAGATCTAAAACTTTATGATATCCCCAACACAGTTAAGGGCGCAGTTGAATCAGTTGCCCAACTATCACCTAAGTTTCTCACCGTTCATGCCAGTGGTGGTAGCAAAATGATTAGAGCAGCTGCTGATTGCCTACCTAATGGCTCAATAACTGCAGTTACAGTATTGACCTCTTTTTCCGAATCAGAGTTTGCAGCATTAGGAGCTAAACAAAGTATTGAAGAGACAAGTAAATCTTGGGCAGTTAGCGCACTAGCAGCTGGTGCCACCTCACTTGTTTGTTCACCATTTGAGGTAGCAGCTCTTCGTAAATTATCTGCCACAGCAACCTTAATAACACCTGGAGTTCGCGTGGCAGGAGATGATGCTGGTGATCAGGTAAGGGTTATGACCCCAAAGGATGCTATCGATCAAGGTGCTAATTTTGTAGTGATCGGTCGATCAATAACTCAGATGTGGGATGGCTCTGGTGTAAAAATGCGTAATAAGATTGAGCAAATAGCTAACTCATTGAGGTAAATATGTTGCCACCAAGATTAAGTAGACGAGATCGCAGAAAAGCTGGTGAGAAGGCGGTTGCCGCTAGACAGGAGCGGGCTAAGGTCAAAGAGCAGGTGGCTAATGGGCAATTATTTTTCTTTGACCTATTCAAAGATGAGCGTAAATCTATTTCTAGAATGAAATTGAGCGATCTACTGCAGGCGGTTCCAGGAGTTGGACAGATCAGGGCCGATATTATTTTTGATAAAACTGGCATCTCACCCTCGCGTAGAATTGGTGGTGTCGGCAAGCGACAACTTGAGCTATTGAGGCAGGAATTTCTATTGATTAAGAACTCTCGTAGAAGTGGCAAACTCCTGGTGGTCTCTGGTCCTAGCGGTGTTGGTAAAAGCACAATCACTAACAGATTGCGCGCCGATAATAGATTTTGGATCTCAGTCTCGGCAACTACTAGGCAGATTCGTACAAATGAAGTAGGTGGTGTTGATTACCACTTTGTTTCTGATGAGAGATTTAATGAAATGATTGAAAGCAAAGAGTTTTTAGAGTGGGCAGATTTTGCTGGGGCAAAGTATGGAACACCAAAGCAGCCAGTTGATGAAGCGTTGGCCGATGGAAAGAATGTGATTTTAGAGATTGAATTAAATGGCGCCAGGCAGGTAAGGAAGAATTCAAAAGATGCAATTTTGATTTTTATCGAACCACCATCCTGGCAGGAGTTAGAGACTCGTTTAATAAATCGTGGAACTGAATCTAAACAATCAACTCAGGCTCGGCTAGATAGGGCAAAGGAGGAGCTTTCAGCAGCCTCAGAGTTTGACCATATCGTCATAAATCATCAGGTAGAGGAGTCGGTTGCCGAACTGGTATCTTTAGCCCTTGCCTAAATCCCAATAATTTTGAAAGGTTATTTTCAATGAGCAATCAAGCCTTAGATGGAATTACTAATCCGCCAATCGATGCCTTGTTAGATAAGGCAGGCTCTAAATACAGCCTTGTTCTTTATGCAGCAAAGCGTGCTCGTCAAATTAATGCTTACTACTCACAATTGGGTGAAGGTTTACTTGAGTATGTTGGCCCACTTGTTGAGACATATGTTCATGAGAAGCCACTATCTATTGCATTGCGTGAAATTAATGATGGCTTGTTATCTATTGAAAATTTAGAACCAAAGCCAGCGGACTCAGCTAGCTAACCGATCTGCCATGTTTCCCCGTGGTCGTAAATTAATACTTGGCGTAGCTGGGGGTATTTCAGCTTACAAGTCCTGTGATCTTCTGCGTCGCTTGCAAGATGAGGGATTTATTGTTGATGTCATACCAACAGCTGCAAGTTTAAATTTTGTTGGCAAAGCTACCTGGCAGGCACTCTCTGGCCGAAAGGTAATTACTGATCTATGGAGTGATGTAGAAACAGTTCCGCATATAAGTATGGCAAAAGAGAGTGATCTAATAGTTATTGCGCCCACAACCGCTGATCTACTAGCAAAGTTAGCTAGCGGCCTAGCTGATGATCTACTAACAAATATTGTTCTAGCCTCTACTGCGCCAAAGATTTTAGTTCCCGCGATGCACCCAGAGATGTGGCTTAATCCGGCCACAGTTGCAAATGTGAAGTTATTACAGGAGCGCGGATTTTTCATCATTACACCTGATGAGGGACGGATGACTGGGTCAGATATCGGAATTGGTAGATATCCAGAAAGTTCTCGGATTATCTCTGAGATTAATCTGCATGTAATGAGTAGTGCAGATCTAAAGGGCAAGAAAATTTTAATTACAGCTGGTGGAACTCGGGAACCAATTGATCCAATTAGATTTATCGGAAATAGATCCTCTGGTAAACAAGGTTTTGCATTGGCGATGGCCGCTGCCAGTAGGGGAGCACAGGTGCACTTAGTAAGTGCTAATACTGATCTGCCAATTATTGAGGGAATCACCACAACCTATGTTGAGACTGCCGAGCAAATGGCATCGGTTCTGCAAATTGAATTTCCACACTCAGATGCATTAATTATGAGCGCAGCTGTTGCTGATGCACGGGTGGCAAATTACTCAGATCAAAAGATTAGAAAAGAATCTCTTAATCAGGTTGATCTAGAAAAGAATCCAGATATTTTAAAAACCTTATCTGGCATTAAGAAAGTCGGGCAGATTATTGTTGGTTTTGCCGCTGAAACCTCTGCAGATATAACTACCTTAGAACAGAGTGGACATGAAAAATTGCTTAGTAAATCACTTGATCTCATCTATGTTAATAATGTCTCAGGTGGTGCAATTTTCGGTAGCGATCAAACTCAAGGCTTAATCATCGATAATCAAAAAAAGGTGATCCAAGTCCCCGAAATTTCAAAAGACACGCTCTCAGATATATTGTTGGATCAATTGGTTAGTAAGTTAGGTTAAGCACATGAAAAATCGCCTCTTCACCTCTGAGTCAGTAACCGAAGGTCATCCAGATAAGATCGCTGATCAAATCTCTGATGCAATTTTAGATTCATTGCTATCACAGGATGCTAAGAGTCGGGTTGCAGTGGAAACCTTAATTACAACTGGTCAAGTCCATGTTGCCGGTGAGGTAACAACAAATGGTTATGCCGATGTCATGAATATCGTTAGAGACACCGTACTTGAGATTGGTTATGACTCATCTGAAAAAGGATTTGATGGAAATAGTTGCGGAGTTTCAATCTCAATAGGTCAGCAATCACAAGATATTGCTCAAGGTGTTAATGACGCTTTTGAGAGTCGGGTCTCATCATCTGCTGATCCATTAGATCTACAAGGAGCAGGCGATCAAGGTTTGATGTTTGGTTATGCATGTAAGGACACTCCAGAGTTAATGCCAATTCCAATTGCACTTGCTCATAAGTTAGCGCAACAGTTAACAAAGGTGCGCAAAGATGGCACGCTGGCATACCTTCGCCCAGATGGTAAAACTCAGGTAACTATTGAGTATCAGGGCGATAAGGCGATTGCACTAAATACAATTGTTATCTCATCACAGCACGCTGCTGATATTGATCTTGAGAAGAAGCTTGCACCTGAGGTAAAAAAGTTTGTAATTGACCCAATAATTAAGGATCTAGATATTGATACTAAAAATGTTAGATTTTTAATTAATCCAACTGGTCGATTTGTGATCGGTGGACCAATGGGAGATGCCGGTCTTACTGGGCGCAAGATTATTGTTGATACATATGGTGGCATGGCCCGCCATGGCGGTGGTGCATTCTCTGGAAAAGATCCATCAAAGGTTGATCGATCAGCAGC
>JAEMTE010000046.1 GCA_016462445.1 Candidatus Nanopelagicus sp.
ACCGCATCATCTCCAAAGACAGGCTCAGGTAATGAACCGGCGTTGTGTTCTGCCAAATACCACTTACTTCCAGTGTGATGTTTTGTTAATTCCAATATTGACCAACATGCATTTGATAACCCACCAATTACGCCCCATTGTGAGATCGGTAATTTAAGAATTGAACCTAAAACACTTCGAACTGTTCCGCCATGTGTTACAAAAACTATTGTGCCGGAGAAATTAGTAGTTTCTTTCTCAATTACTGCTACCGCACGCTTTGCCACATCACTTCGCCGCTCACCAGTTACCCCTGCTGCTTCATCTCCACCCTCATACCAATTAGCAAATAACTCACCATGAGATGCTCGATTTTCAGATGCAAGCTTTCCCTCCCACAATCCACCATCGGTCTCGCGCAGATCTGCATTAATTTCAACCTTTATCTTTGTTATTTCAGATAATGCTGCTGCTGTGGATTGCGCTCTAATTAAATCACTTGAGATTATTCGATCAGGATTAAGTGCTGCTAATACTTTGGCAGCTGCCCTTACCTGATACTCCCCTACTTTATTTAAGGCGATATCAGAGTGGCCTTGGAAGCGGTTCTCCACATTCCAATCAGTTTGGCCATGACGCCAGAGCACAACTCTTATTGAAGAGTTTAATTCACTCATTATCTATTCACCTTTGCAATCTCTAAATCAATAGTCGGGCAATCATTCCATAGGCGGTCTAACATGTAGTAATTACGCAGTTCAGCACTTTGAATATGTACCACCAAATCTGAGTAATCAAGCAAGACCCAGCCGCCACTTCCCTCTTTACGGATGGGCTTCTCACCAACTTCGGCAAGTTTTTTCTGCACCTCATCTGATAATGCTTGCAATTGTGGTTCATTATTACCGGTCACAAGTAGAAAGACTTGGTTTAGAACTAATTGCTCTGAGAGATCAATAGCAACAATCTCACTACCTAACTTATCTGATAGAGCTATTGCTGCAATTTTGGTTAACTCAATAGTTCGGTTAGCGAGAGCCATACAAGCCAAACTCTCTAATAAAGGTGACTACCTTTGCCGGTAGTAGCTCACTTACACTCTCCCGCTTTGAAATCGATTGCCTAACCTTAGTTGATGAAATATTTAGCGCTTTGATATTAATCTCATCATAATCCGTTGCCCTACTGCCAGGCCGGCTTACTACTAATATCTTTACCTGTTTAAGCAGATCCTCTGATCTATGCCATTTAGCAAAATTATTTGCAGCATCTGATCCTAAAACTAATGTGAAGTTTGCATCTGGATATATTTTTTTAAGCTCGGCAACAGTGTCAATTGTGTAACTATTACCAGCTCTCTTTATTTCAACTGGTAGCACCTCAACTTTAGGGCTTAATCCCATAGCGGTAATAGCTAGATCTACCATTTGAAATCTCTGCTGCGCACTTGCAACCGGTTGATACTCTTTCAGCCAAGGGTTTCCAGTTGGAATTACTAATACCTTTTCAAATTTATTTGAGACCTCTTTTATTAGATGCAGATGCCCTAAGTGGATTGGGTCAAATGTGCCGCCAACAATGGCAATCTCTTTACTTGCTGATTGAATAATTAATCCCGGTCAATTCGAAGGGTTAAATAAAGCAGGAGTGAAAGAATCCCAAATGCTGTGATACCGAAGAAGGCTGGTGCCATAGGCAACTCTCTTGTTGACTCTTGAAGTAAATTCATAAGCTTAGTTTATCCCCTTCTCAAGTAATACTTTAAATCCTGCCTCATCCAAGATAGTGACTCCTAACTCGCTCGCCTTTGTTAACTTAGAACCAGCAGCATCTCCTGCTACTAAGTAATCAGTTTTAGCAGAGATTGATGAGGAGGCTTTACCACCTCGGCTAATAATTGCCTCAGTTGCACTATCTCTTGAGAAATCAACTAATGAGCCGGTAACCACAATTGTTAAACCTTTAAGGCTCTGCTTTAACTTTTCTTTAGGTGCATCTACTAATGCCACCCCAGCTTTTTCCCACTTCTTAATAATTTGTTTATGCCAATCGATGTTAAACCACTCAACAATTGCCTCGGCAATTACCTCCCCCACCCCATCAATATTTGCTAATTCCTGCGCACTCATTTTTTGAATATTTGCAATAGAACCAAACTCATTTGCTAGCGCCTTCGCACTTGTTGGGCCAACATGTCTAATTGAGAGTGCAACTAAGACTCGCCAAAGTGGTCGAGTCTTTGCCAACTCAAGTCCTGCCACAAATCGATCTGCAATAACACTTTGGGTACCATCTTTTTTTGTGAAGAATGGTGATCGATTTAAATCCTTTAAAGTTAAGCCAAATAAATCACCCTCATCAATTACTAACTTATCTGCTAACAAGGCTGCAGCTGCCTCATAACCTAAAACATCAATATCTAAGGCAGAGCGGGAGCCAATATAGAAAAGCCGCTCCACAACTTGGGCTGGGCAGCTTTGCGCATTAGGGCATCTAATATCAACATCACCCTCACTAATTGCACGCAACTTGCTGCCACAATCTGGACACTTTGTTGGCATAACAAATGCTCGCTCACTGCCATCTCGCTTTTCAATTACTGGTGCTAACACCTCAGGTATTACATCCCCGGCTTTTCTAATCAATACTGTGTCACCAATTAATATTCCTTTACGGACAATCTCTTGCCCATTATGCAAAGTTGCATTGGTAACAGTTGAACCAGCAACCTTTACTGGCTCCATATAAGCAAAAGGTGTAACCCGACCAGTTCGACCAACACTTACCTTAATATCTAATAACTTTGTTAGCACCTGCTCAGGTGGATACTTATAAGCGATCGCCCACTTAGGAGCGCGGGAGGTAAAACCTAAAGAATTTTGCACTCCAATCTCATTTACCTTAATTACTACCCCATCTATCTCATGCTCAACATTGTGACGATTTTTCTCATACTGATCAATAAAAGCTAATACCTCTTTGCGATTTGTTACTACTTTATATTTACTACTAGTTGGCAGGCCCCAACCTTTTAGCAATTCATAAGCAGATGATTGTTTATCAAATTTCACGCCAGTTGCCGCGCCAATGCCATGAACTACAACATCTAATGGCCGGCTCGCTGTGATCTTTGGATCCTTTTGGCGAAGTGAACCAGCTGCAGCATTTCTTGGGTTTGCAAATCGCCCTTTACCTGCCTCCTCTAATGAATCATTTAACTCATCAAATGCTTTTAGTGGAAAGAAGACCTCACCTCGCACCTCAAGGGTTGCAGGCAGATCTTTACCCGTCAGCTCAGTTGGAACAGATTTAATTGTTTTAATATTTAAAGTTACATCCTCACCGGTTGTGCCATTGCCGCGAGTTAATGCTCTGGTTAATCTGCCATTTTCATAAAGTAAGTTAATCGCTAATCCATCTACCTTCACCTCACACAACCAGGTATTTTT
>JAEMTE010000047.1 GCA_016462445.1 Candidatus Nanopelagicus sp.
ACAATGGCTCTTGCAATGTTCTCCTACTTTACAAAGGTAATACTTATGGGTGCATTTCTTGTTTTAGTTACCAAATTTACCGATCCAGCCACAGTAGATCGGATGAGTTTTGCCATATCTGCGATCTTGATTATCATTGCATGGTTATTTGGAGAGATTCGTAGCTTTCTAAAGTTACGGCTTCAATTACCGCTACCAAGTAAGGAGGATATCAATTATGAGTCCTAATAATTCAAATGAAGATGATTCAAAGAACTCTCAAAATGAAGAGAATGCACTCTGGTCAATTGTTGGTTACCTACTAGCTGGATTATTTATTTGGGGTGGCATTGGTTGGGGCTTTGACCAGTGGCTAGGAACTACTTACTGCCTTTTGATCGGGTTATTTTTAGGTGCAGCAGCCTCTGTGTATTTAGTATGGCTGCGCTTTGGGCGGGATTAAAAGTAATTTAAATGGCAAGTAAAGATGAGGGCGCCTTTTGGAACATCATCTCTTATCTAATCGCCGGTATGGGATTTTGGGGAGCGGCGGGGGCGCTATTAGATAATTTTTTAAAGACCCAGATATTTGTTTTTATCGGGATTTTCCTAGGGCTATTTTTGAGTATCTATTTGATCTGGGTTCGCTATGTAAGGAGTGATCCAGGCAACCTGGGCAAGTAGCCCAAACGCTTTGCGATTTGCCCCCTTTACCCATAAGTTAAGCCCTCGGGATCTCTCCCTGTATGTAGGTGACAATAGAGAAATGGAATAGTTTGAACCTGTTAGAAGGCGAAGTTAGACCTGGTTTTCGTGCTCCAGATGCCGGCGACTTTGTATTCCCATCCATATTTGGCGATTCAGTACTAACCACCAAACCTGTTGTTTTAGTTTTCTTTTCTGTAATTCTTATTTCTACTTTTTTCATCGCCTCCTCCCGCAAAGCATTGGTAGTTCCATCCAAAATTCAGTTTGCCGGTGAGATGGTCTATGGATTTGTCCGTAATGAAATAGGCAAAGATGTAATTGGATCTGAATTCCAGAGATTTGTCCCATTCCTCTTCACAATCTTTACCTTTATATTAACTAATAATATTTTCGGAATAATTCCGCTTATTCAATTTCCTACCATGTCTAGAATTGGCTTTCCAGTATCAATTACAATTTTTGTCTACCTTACTTATCATTTTGTAGCAATCCGTAAGCATGGATTATTTAAGTACTTAAAAGATATGTGTTTTATGCCAGGAATTCCAAAATTTATGTATGTCATTTTAGCTCCGCTGGAATTGGCAACATACTTTTTAATTCGGCCTTTAACACTAGCAATGCGGTTATTTGGAAATATGTTTGCCGGCCACCTGCTCTTGATTCTCTTCACTTTAGGTGGGGAGTACATGCTCCATGACAAGTTAATAATGCAGCTTTTCAGCGTCTTTTCTTTTGGTTTCTCCCTCGGATTTACCTTTTTTGAATTTTTTGTGCAATGCCTGCAAGCATATATATTTACCCTGTTATCAGCCCTATATATCGCAGGGGCTTTGGCGGATGAGCACTAAACCTATAAGTTTGGCCAAGCAAAAGCTTGATCAATATCGGAAAGGAATATGAAATGACAGGTACGCTCGGAATAGTTGGATTCGGTCTTTCAACGATCGGACCGGGTATTGCTACTGGTCTTATCTTTGCTGCTTACATCAATGGTGTAGCACGCCAACCTGAAGCTCGAAGCATCTTGCAACCGCTAGCCTTCCTAGGCTTTGCTTTAGCTGAGGCTTTGGCAATTTTGGGTCTGGTTCTAGCATTCGTTCTGAAATAATTAATTAAATTAACTTGAATTCAAAAATCATATGATTAAGTTAAATTACCTGATTAATTTAGCGGCTGAAGAGGCACCAAGCCCAGTAATTCCACACCCAGTTGAAATTATTGTTGGTTTAATTGCATTCTCGCTCCTGTTTTATGTGCTTAAAACTAAAGTCGTACCAAAATTTGAAAAAGCATATGAAGAGCGAACAAATGCAATCGAAGGTGGATTAGTGCGCGCTGAAAAAGCACAAGTTGAAGCAGAGCGAGTATTGCGCGCATACACCACGCAATTGGCAGAGGCACAAAGTGAGGCTCAAAAAATAAGAGAAGAGTCAAGAGTGCAAGGTGCTGCAATTATTGAAGATCTGCGCGAGAAGGCAAAGGAAGAGGCTGCTCGTATTACAGCTGCTGCGCAACAATCAATTGAAGCCGAACGCCAACAGGCGATTACTTCACTTCGCAATGAGGTTGGTGCACTTGCAACTGAGCTTGCGTCAAAGATTGTTGGTGAAGCACTTGATGATCAGGTACGGCAATCAAGAATAGTTGATCGATTTGTGGCAGATTTGGAAAAGAGTAATTAATGTTGAAGACTTTGGGTGGTAGCAGCAGACAATCATTATTGTCGTTGCGTGCTGGCCTAGATTCAAAATTGAAGGATTTATCTCACCCAGCCGCTATTGAATTTGCAACAGATCTATTTACAGTACTAACTGTTTTAAGCTCATCAGTTGGAGTTCGCAGAGCACTTACCGATAACTCTCGGGATGCCAGCTCTAAGGCTGAGTTAATCTCTAATCTATTTGGTAAAAATATTGGCGCCCCAGCTCAAGCATTAATGGCTAGCGCATCCTCACTTCGCTGGTCTAATCCAGCTGAATTAGCAGATGCAATAGAGCGCCTTGCAGTTGAGGCAGAGGCAAGTGCTGCAGAAAAAAATAATGAGTTAGAAAAGCTAGAGGATCAGCTATTTGATTTCACTCGAGTGTTAGTTGCCAATCCAGATCTTCGCCAAGCCCTTAATACCTCTGCTGACTCAGATGCCGGCAAGGTTGCACTGCTTGAAGTGGTTGTTAAAGGAAAGTATGCAACCTCAACTCTTAATTTATTGCGCAGGGTAGTAGTACTACGCCGCGGTCGCAGTATTGATTCCACCCTTACTACTTACTCACATTATGTTTCAACTCGTAGAGACCGACTGGTAGCTCATGTAAAGAGTGCAGTGGTATTAAGTGATGTTCAACGAATTAAGTTAGTAGCTGCTTTGACTAAGCAAATGGGCAAAGAGGTACATGTAAATATTGAGATTGATCCAAAGGTTTTAGGTGGCATATCTATTAGATATGCCGATGATGTTATTGATGGCACAATTTTTAATCGTTTAGTGCAAGCGGGCAGAGCGCTCGTAAGTTAGTTTTAACAGATACGAAAGTATCTGTTATTTA
>JAEMTE010000024.1 GCA_016462445.1 Candidatus Nanopelagicus sp.
GTTGGTGAGCTCTCTAATTTATATTGTGGATACTCGCTTTCCAGTGCAATTAACTGCTGCCACAACTTATCAAACTCGCTATCGGCGATTGCTGGATCATCTAATACATAGTATTTAAATTGGTGATCTTTAATTACCTCAGATAGCTCTTGGATCTGATGCCTGATCGCTGCGCTCATACTAGATAGTTTCGTTAATGGTGGCAGAGCCAACTACCCGATCACCATCATAAATAGCTAGCGCTTGACCAGTTGCAAGGCCAAATACTGGCTGATCTAAATTAGCAATTAAGTTTGTGCCATCAAATTTATAATTACAAGGCAGTGGTGCGCCATGGGCACGCACCTGAGCAAAACCACGAAGCTCTTTATTAATTTCAGGTGCGATACCGCACCAGGTAGGCGGAGCGGCAAGAATTGAGTTAATTGCTAACTCCTCATGTGTGCCAACAACAACAGTGTTGCTCTTTGGCTCAATCTTTAATACATACCTTGGCTCACCAGTTTTATCTGGGACAGTTAAGTTAAGTCCGCGCCGTTGACCAATTGTGTAGGTATAAGCACCTTTATGTTCACCAAGTTTTTTACCATCGCCATCCACAATATCTCCACTTTCAGAGCCCAATCGCTCACGCAACCATCCTGCGTTATCTCCTGATGGCACAAAACAAATGTCATGTGAGTCTGGTTTATTTGCCACAAATAATCCCCGCTCCTTAGCCTCTTTGCGGGTATCAGTTTTAACTGTATCTCCCAATGGAAATATCGCACCAGCTATTTGATCTGTTCGCAATACCGCTAATACATATGATTGATCCTTCTCTGGATCTGCTGCTCGATGTAATGTTTTACCAGCAGGTGAATCCTTTGTAATTGCATAATGCCCAGTTACTACGCCATCAAAACCTAAGCCCTTTGCTCGATCTAAGACCGCCTCAAATTTAATCTTCTCATTACATCTAAGGCATGGATTAGGAGTTCGCCCTGCCTGGTACTCAGATAAAAAGTTCTCTACTACTCCTTTGTGAAACTCCTCCGCCATATCCCAGATATAAAAAGGAATACCAATTACATCAGCTGCGCGCCTGGCATCATGTGAATCCTCAATTGTGCAACAACCGCGGGCACCTGAGCGATATTTTTGTGGATTACTAGATAAGGCTAAATGAACCCCAACTACCTCATAACCGGCATCAACCGCCCGGGCTGCAGCAACTGCTGAATCAACTCCACCACTCATTGCGGCAATTACCTTTAATTTTTTCACTTACTTCACCATCGCCGCTCGTGATTTGGTAACAACAGTTGAGATTACTGCGCCAAGGGCTGCGATCTCATTTACTGTGTTTGTGTAACTTAGCGAAAATCTTAATGTAGATGTGGTCTCATCCTCGGTTAATCCCATGGCAAGTAGCACATGGCT
Organism: Candidatus Nanopelagicus sp.; assembly: GCA_016462445.1. Classification (GTDB taxonomy): domain Bacteria; phylum Actinomycetota; class Actinomycetes; order Nanopelagicales; family Nanopelagicaceae; genus Nanopelagicus. Next base: position 1,423 of record JAEMTE010000024.1, read on the forward strand.
TGGGCGCTGCACACCAGCACTACAAGCAGAGCCAGTTGAGCAGGCAATACCCTCTGCATCTAATAGCAGGAGTAAGCCTTCCGAGTCTGTTTTTGGGAAGGTGATTGAAACAATTCCAGGAAGGCAATTTTCTTGATCACCATTTACCCAAATATCTGAGACATTTTTCTTAATTGTATTAATTAACTCCTGCTTTAACTGCCTAATCTTTATATCTCGCTCTTTTTTATTAGCAACCGCATCAGTTGCCGCGGCGGCAAAGGCGACAATACCTGGTGCGTTAAATGTGCCACTTCTGATATCACGCTCCTGCCCGCCACCATGCAAGATTGGCTCAATATCTAAGCCTCGCTTTAATATTAAAGCAGCTACACCAAGTGGTCCACCAACCTTATGGGCACTAACTGTGGCAGCGGTGACTCCAAGTTTTTTAAAGGATAGATCAACCTTGCCAAAGCTCTGCACACAATCTGAGTGAACTGGAATATCCCCAGCAATCTTTACTATCTGCGCAATATCTTCAATTGTGCCAACCTCATTATTTGAATGCATAATTGAGATCAAAGCAACTTCACCTTTATGTTTTTCAACCGCCTCTTTTAACTCAGTAAGGTCAATAAAACCTTTTCGATCAACTTTTATTCCAACTATCTGCGCCCCCTCATGTTCTGCCAACCAAATAATTGGATCCATCACTGCATGGTGCTCAAAGGTTGAGGTAATAATTACTTTCTTATTATCTTTAGCACCCTTCCAAAATAAGCCTTTAATCGCCAGATTATTTGCCTCAGTTCCAGATGCGGTAAAGATAACCTCACTTGGTGCGCAATCAATTGCTAATGCAATCTCCTCTCGCCCTTGTTCTAAATCTTTACGAACAGAACGACCAGCTGAGTGCAGAGAGGATGCATTACCTAATTTTTTTAATTGATTATTAAGAGCGGTGATCGCAGGCTCCACCATTGGGGTGGTAGCGGCGTGATCAAAGTAAGCAAGCATTTGCTAAGTCTAAAGGTTGGCCCTGATACTTACTTACTACCCCTTACGAGCAATAATCTGCGCGGTAGCCTGCGGCAGAACATTAAAAAGATCGCCCACTACTGCAAAATCAGCAAGCTCTAGAATTGGCGCCTCTGGATCTTTATTAATGGCCACAATTGTCTTACTAGTTTGCATACCTGCTCGGTGTTGAATAGCACCAGAGATTCCAGCAGCAACATAAAGTTGTGGTGAAACAGTTTTACCAGTTTGGCCAACTTGATGAGAGTGTGGATACCAACCAGCATCGGTTGCAGCCCGGGATGCACCAACTGCAGCACCTAATGCATCTGCTAATGCCTCAACTGGTTTGAAATCTCCATTAGTTCCTCGCCCACCTGAGACCACAATTGCCGCCTCAGTTAAATCAGGCCGGCCACCTTTAACAACAGGAGTTGCACTAGTAATAGTTGCAAGCTTTGCTGAGTCTGAGATAGTTACTGCAAACTCCTCAGTTGTAGGTGTTGAGGTGGCAGCGGCCGCTTCAATTGAATTAGCCCGCAATGTAATAATCGGTACACCAGTTGTTACCGCAGCATGTACGGTAGTTGATCCACCAAAAACAGATTGAGTGGTAATTAAATCCTTATCTACCCCAATTGCATCGGTAATAATGCCAGAGCCAGTTTTTACTGCAACTCGGCCAGCGATCTCTTTACCAGAGGCGGTTGAGGTAATTAAAAACGCAGCAGGTTTCTTAGCAGTAATTATTTGCGCAAGCCCCTCTGCAAGTGCAGCAGGTCCATTCTTCTCCAAATCACCACTTACAGTTATAACCTTATCTACTGGAAAATTACTTAATTGAGTAACAATCTCAGCTGGATTTGCCGCAAAAACAACTGCTACTGATTCACCAATTGTTTTAGCAAAGGTAGCGAGCTCACCAGTTGCCTTTGCAACCTTGCCGCCGTTGTGATCTACTAAAAATATAACGGTGCTCATGCCAGCCGCTTCTCAACTAAAAACTCCACAAGTTTTTCCCCACCATGACCATCATCGGTAAATTTAACTCCAGCACCGCGCGCCGGCCGAGGTAGTGAATCTTTAACTGCACTCCATGCAGCAGATGCACCGACATTTGAAGCAGCAAGACCAGTATCTGCAAGTGACATAGTGGTAATTGTTTTCTTCTTTGCCGCCATAATTCCTTTAAAAGATGGATACCTTGGCTCATTAATCTTTTCAATGACTGATAAAACAGCTGGAAACTTCGCGCTCATTACTTGATTGCCAAACTCAGTAACTCTTTCAATCTCAACACTGCTAGCTGCTAGATCAACCTTAACCTTGCCGGCAAATGTTAATTGCCCCCAGGAAAGACGCTCAGCAATCATCGCTGGCACCACACTCATTCTGGCATCTGTGCTCTCTGTTCCGCAAAGCACTAAATCATAATTACCTTTTTTAATTACCTCAGCTAAAACTAAGGATGTGGCCAGGGCGTCAGAGCCGGCAAGGGATGGATCGCTAATTAAAATTGCATCATCTGCGCCCATTGATAATGCTTTTCTAATCGCCTCAGTTGCTCGCTCAGGTCCCATTGAAATTAAAGTAATTGAATGGCCACTACCTTCACCAGCCTCTTTAGTTGGTGAGTTCGCCTCCACAATTCGCAGCCCCTCTTCAACTGCATATTCATCTAAATCATTTAAAACCGCATCAACATTTGCTCGATCTAAAACACCTGCAGCCATTTTTTTCTCAGCCCAAGAGTCAGGGACTTGTTTGATGCAGATCGCGATTTTCATGTTCATATGTTACTCGGCGGTATAAGGCTTAACCTACTCTTTACCGACACTTAACCTCAAGGGCCCCTTTAGGCTTTCTAAATTACGCACCCTGCTCATATGAGAGTGGCGGTAGTTACTGAATCTTTCCTGCCCAATATAAATGGGGTAACAAACTCAGTACTTCGCGTCCTCGAGCATCTATCAACCAATGGTGATCAAGCATTAGTAATTGCACCTGCATCTGAAAATATGCCAACTGAGTATGCCGGCCATCCAGTCAAAGCTGTACCAGTTATCCCAACTCAAAATTTCCTACCAACCGGCATGCCGATGGGTTTGCCGCAAAAGCGAATGCAACACCTACTAGATGGTTTTACTCCTGATGTAGTCCATCTCGCCTCACCATTTGTACTTGGCTCCTATGCAAATAAGATAGCTAAGCGACTTAATATTCCAACTGTTTCGATCTATCAAACCGATTTAGGTGGGTTTGCCAAGCAGTATGGTTTTGGAATTGCGCAAAGCTCGCTTCAAAAAATATTATATAAAATTCACTCCCAAACTGATCGAACTCTTGCGCCATCTACTGCTTCATGCCTAGATCTTCATTTAGCGGGTGTGCCGGAGGTTTATTTGTGGCGGCGAGGTGTTAATACTGAGTTATTTAATCCAAGCAAAAGATCTGCTGCCCTTCGCGATACTTGGAAAAATGGTGATCCAAGTAAAATAATTGTTGGCTTTGTTGGCCGACTTGCGCAAGAGAAGCGAGTTTCAGATCTTAAAGCGCTGCAAAGTAATCCAAATATCCAATTAGTAATTGTTGGTGATGGCCCACACCGGCGCAAACTTGAGCAACAACTGCCTGGTGCACTCTTTTTAGGATTTAAAAATGGTGAGGAGTTGGCGCAAATTTATGCCAGCTTTGACTTATTTATTCATCCAGGGCCAAATGAAACCTTCTGCCAAGCGGTTCAAGAGGCACTTGCCTGTGGGATTCCAGCAATTGTTCCTCGCACCGGTGGACCTGCAGATCTAGTAGCACATGGCCGAACCGGTTATGTAATTGATATTTTTAATGCAGAACAATTAAATCGCACCGTAAATCTGCATCATGAGCGAACTGACCGTAAACAAATGCGAATTGCCGCCCGCGATAGTGTCTCAATGCGCACCTGGAATCGTATTAATAACGAGCTAAAAGCACATTACCTAGATGTAATAAATCAAAAGAAGAGTGCAAATTTAAGTGAAATAGGTGTGGCATGAGAATTGTGCATGTAGCAAACTTTTATGGACCTAGCTCAGGTGGAATTAAAACTACCCTGCATGAGTTAGGCCGCGGCTATCTTAAGTACGGGCATGAGTTTATTTATGTTGTTCCTGGTCCTAAATATATGAAGGAGCAGACACCCTTTGGCTTAAAAATTAGTTTGCCAAGCTTTACTCTGCCAGGCAGTGGTGGATATCAGATCATCCGCAGCAATAAACAATTAGTAAATTTACTTGAATTTTTAAATCCTGATCGAATTGAAGTTTCAGATCGATTTACCTTGCTTAAGGTAGGCAGATGGGCAAAGCAACATAAAGTCGCAAGCCTGGTTTTTTCCCATGAAACTCTAAATGGCTTAGTTAAAAAGTATGCACCATTTATCCCAACCTCAGTTCGAGATAAGTTTGTTAATTGGCACAACGCCCGCCTTGCTACCACCTTTGATAATGTAATTGCCACAACTAACTTTGCCGCAGCAGAGTTTGTTCGTATTAAGACTAGTAATCTTCGCAAGGTTGCACTTGGTGTTGATTTGGTTGGATTTAATCCAGAAAATAGAAACTCTAAACTAAGAAAAGAATTACTTAAAGGCTCTGAGTTTTTATTGGTTCATTGCGGTCGCATGTCACCAGAGAAGCAGCCTGAGCGAAGTGTGCAAGCCTTAGCTGAGTTAGTAAAAGCTGGTGTAAATGCTCGATTAGTAATTGTCGGTGGTGGACCCCTATGGAATAAAATTAGAAAACAAAGTACTGGTTTGCCAGTTGATATGGTTGGTTACATTGCAAGTAGACAAAAGGTGGCTGATTATTTAGCGGCGGCAGATCTTGCAATTGCTCCAGGCCCACTTGAAACATTTTGTTTATCAGCCCTTGAATCATTAGCTAGTGGCACACCAGTTGTTGCCTCAAAATCTAGCGCAGTTGGTGAAATACTAAATATAAATTCAATTAAGGCCGCTGGCGCAGTCGCATCTGATGATGGGATCTCCTTTGCAAATGAAATTGTTAAATTGCTTAATAAAGGTAATTTACGAAAAGTTGCAAGAAATCAAGCCGAACAGTTCTCTTGGGCAAACACAATTGATGCGATGTTAGATATACATGATGCAAAAAAACCAATGGTCACAACAAAGCGCAGATTAAAGGCAGCTTAGTAATGGATCTTGTCAGGGGACATCCAACCTTTGTAGTTTTAGGCGATAGCGCAGCTTTTGGAACCGGTGATGAGATTGATAAGGGTAAGTTTCGTGGTTGGGCTGGTTTTCTAGCCGATGCTTTCCAAGATGGTTGTGATTACTTTAATTTCTCTCGACCTGGTGCTAAATCATCTGAAGTTTTAGAGGTTCAATTACCTAAAGCACTTCGACAGTACCCTGATATTTGTGCGGTAATTGTTGGCGGAAATGACATGTTACGAAATGGCTTTGATCCAGTGTTGTTATATAACAATTTGCGCAACTGCTGCCAACAACTTCTTGCAATGGGTAGTGAGGTTATTATGGTTGAGCTTCACGATCCAAACCAATTACTTAAAATTCCAACCCTGATGCGCCGAGTGCTAAATCGTCGAGTTAATGCAGTTAATGCGGTATATCGAAAAGTAGCCCTAGAGTTTGAGATTATTACTATTAAGACTAGAGCGATAAATAATGTGCATGACCTAAAGAATTGGCATATTGATCGGATGCATCCTGGGCCTGCTGGGCACTTTATGCTAGCTAGAAATATCGCAGATCAGCTGCGCAAGCGTGGCTGGGCAATCTCTATGCCATATCAATTATCTATTGCTCATCGAACCCGGGCAGAGAAGATTAAGTGGATGCTGCGCAATGGAACACCATGGTTTTTAAAGCGAAGTGTAGATCTATTACCTGCGGCATTAATTTTGATGATTTTCGAATTTTGTAAGGTAGTTTTTGAAAAAATCAAACCGTCGAGCAAAACTGGTGAGTTAGCATTTTTAGCTAAGATTGAAACTGATCCAGCAAAAATTAAATTACTAAAAGCTAGCTAATTACTTAGTTTTAAAGCTCGCAGATAAAGTGACATTAACCGTCTTCTCAATTGTTGAAACATCATAAATACCACCTGCGGCTCGATCTAATGAGTTCTTAGTTGTTACCTGGGTTGGTCCACTTGAAACTGAAAGTAATCCGCCAACCTGCCCACCTACTGCTTCAGTAATTGCCTTCGCCCGATCTTGAGCATCCTTCATTGCAGAGGCTAATAATTTAGCACGCATCGTATCTAAGGTTGAAAGGTAGTAAGCAGGTCCGTAGTTGCCAACATTTACACCAGTTGCAAGGAGTGAGCCAATATCATTACTTAACTTTGAAACTAATTTAACATCTTTAGTTCTAACTGTCACAGTTCGATATGCCTGATAGCCAAGGATACGGCCAGTTTGATTACCATTAATAAACTCCATAATTGCATTGCTATTAATTGGTCCAAGTTCAATTTGATCTTCAGTAATACCACCGGTAATTAGATACTTCTTTAACGCGTCCGCGCTAGTATCAATTTTGTTAACTGATGAGGCTAATGTTTTCTGGGATTCATTTAGGTTTAAGCTCCACACTGCATTATCTGCAGTAGCGTTTTCAGAGGCGGTGCCTGTAACGGTAATTGCATTTCCAGCTCTGGCAGCTAATCCACCACCGACCTTATAAAGTCCAAGTGTTAAACCAGAGGATAAAATTGCAGCAGCTAATACTGATGCGGCAAATTTAATTCGATCACTTGCTTCAAAGTTCATGCTCTTATCTTAGCCACTTCTACTCACCTGCCCAGGTAATCCCATTGCGAGCGCGATTCGATATGGCTCAAGTTCACTATCCCATGCAACACCCAGTGCATTCTCAAGATTGCTCTGTAATTTTTCATAGGTTAATGATTGTTTAATTGCGGTATTGATCTGATTCTCATTAAGTATTACATCCCCAATGGATGAGATATTAACTTGATGCAAACCTAAATCAGCAGTTGCCCGATATAAAGTTGCATCACCAGTATTTTTAGATACCTGCCTAATTTCAAATCTAATGTAGTGCCAAGCTTTAAGAGATGTGGCGAGTTGGGCGGCAATTGGTTTTAAATGCTGCCACTCAAACTCCATTGCTTTACTACCTGCCGCTAATGGTTGATTGACCCAATTAATCTTTACTACCTGGCCAAGATGTTGATTTATTGCCCACTCAATATGTTGAGTTAGCGCGATGGGAGCAGAGTAAATATGTATGCGCCCAGCGTAAGGAAGAGATTTACTCACAAGTACCTGCCTTTAGATCACCCGGTGTGACCTTCCCCAGCCCACCTATGCGCTTAAAGCAGTAAGAGATTTATACATCTCTTTTCGCAATTGCGCTATATCAGGGTAGAATTTGGCTTAGTCCGACGCTTGGCAGTACCCGTTCCACGGTTAGTTGATTGGGTCTCGCTGTAAGAAGAAAGACCGGCGCTTGTTAAATCTACTAGCGTCCAACATAACTTAAGGAAAAAAGCTAAATGGCAACAGGTACAGTTAAGTGGTTCAACTCTGAAAAGGGTTTCGGTTTCATTGCAGTTGATGGTGGCGGACAAGATGTATTCGTTCACTACTCAGCAATCCAAGGAAACGGTTACAAGTCCCTTGAAGAGGGTCAGGCAGTTACATTCGAAGTAGTCCAAGGTCCAAAAGGTCCTCAGGCTGACGCTGTAAATCCTGCTTAAATAACCATTAACCTTTCGAGCAAGCCTCGAAAAAGATTTAAGGTCTGCTAGAAATAGCAGGCCTTATTTTTTTATCCCTATTTCTTTGGCTCAGCTGGAATTGTGGCCGGAGTTACTACCTTAGGTTTTAAATCACTACCCGCCTGCCATGCTTGCAAATACTTCCAAGGGGAAGTTTTACCCTTGCTCTCTAACCCAACTCCGCGTTTGACCCACCAAATTCCTTTTTGCGTTGGATATGAAATACCAAAGTGTAGGTGTGGCGCTGTTCCCTTAGCACTACCAGATGCGCCAATCTCACCTAACTTATCCCCGGTTGCAACTTTCAAACCTGGTATCACATTTGTTTCAATCTTAGATAGATGAGAGCCGTAATATCTAACTCCATCATCACCAATTATTGAAATAGATAATCCCCCACGATCTGCGCCAAGATTTGTTTTACCACTCCACTTATCAACTGCTGCTACCTCATCAATTATACCGGCAACAGGGGAAACAAATGCGCAACCTTTTTTTGCGATGATATCTGTGGCTGGATAATCATGGTGATACTTTCCATACTTAACGGTGCAACCTGCAACTGGAAAGGTGTAGATTGGAGCAGCGGTTGCAATAGATAGATTGCCCAAGAGAAATACAGCGGTAAGTAAACCCACCTTAATTTTCATACTTTGATTATCCAGTGTGAGCATGTGAATAACGGTAATTAATACTTAGTGTTGGAATGGATGTAAGGTATGACACTAACTCCGTAGATAACGGGGCGGTAGCTCAGTTGGTTAGAGCCCCGGACTCATAATCCGGTCGTCGTAGGTTCGAGCCCTACCCGCCCCACGTAATTTCAATTCATTGACTAGAATTGTTCAAATAGTGATGGTGAATAAATTTAAGGGGATTGTGTGTCTGAAAGTGTAAAAGAAATTAATGTCGGATTACTTGCATACGGGGCAATCGGTGATGAACACAGTCGGGCAATTAGTGCAGTTAATGGTTTACGGCTTATCGCGGTAGCTGACACAAATCCAGATAGGTTATCGGCTGCAAAAGATTTGGCGCCAGATATAACAACATTCACTGATTCCTTACAAATGTTAGATTCTGGATTAATTGAACTTGTAGTCATCTCAACTCCCCCAAATAGTCATTACTTGTGGGCAAAAGAATCTTTAAATCGGGGCATAAATGTGATCTTGGAAAAACCGATGGCGCTTTCAGTTGAGCACTGTGATGAACTAATGGCGCTGGCTGCTTCAAAAAATCTGCTTCTTGTTGTATATCAAAATCGGCGCTTTGATGCAGATTTTATAACAATAAAAAAATTGATAGATGAAGGAGTCATCGGTGAAGTCTTTTCCTATGAGAGTTTTGTTGGCGGATACTCCAAGCCATGTTCATATTGGCATTCAGATACGCAGGTCTCTGGTGGTGCTATTTTTGATTGGGGTAGCCACTTTATAGATCAGATTTTGGCAATTATTCCAAGCAAGGTAGATACCGTCAGTGCGATTAATCAGAAGCGTGTTTGGAAGCATGTTACAAATGCTGACCATGCAGATGTTTCAATCACATTCTCAAATGGTGCTCGTGCATCATTTACTAATTCTGATCTTGCGGCAGCACGTAAACCTAAATTTTATATTCTAGGAACAAATGGAGCAATAATTGGTAATTGGGATCCAGCAGCTGGTTTAGTACCGGCTGATTTGCCTGCAATCCTTACGGTGCATCGATCCGACGGAACTGATGAAGTAATCCCAAACTCACTTGCTAATCCTTACTCATTTCACCAAAGCGTCGTTGCATATCTCAACCACAACACCCCAATGAATGTAACAACTCGTCAATCTCGTGATGTAGTTGCAATTATGCAAGCAGCGGAGGAGTCTGCGCTATCTAATGGTCGTTCGGTAATACCTTCACTTATTCAATGAGAAATATCCGTTGGGGATTAATTGGTGCAGGATGGATTGCAACTAAAGCAATTGCGCCAGCGATGCATACGGCGGCTGACACGATAGTTCAAGGCGTTGCAAGCAGAGATCTAAAACGTGCACAAGCACTTAACCCCGTAACTACTCACTCAAGTTATGAAGCACTAATAAATGATCCATTAGTTGATGCGGTCTATATCAGCCTTCCCAATCACCTGCACTGTTTTTGGAGTGTAGCTGCACTTAATGCCGGTAAACATGTGTTGTGTGAAAAACCATTTGCAATGAACGTTTCAGAGGTTAAATCTATGGCTCAAGCCGCACGCGATAATGATCGACTCTTGGTGGAAGCGGTAAGTTCAAGATGGCATCCAAGGATGATTCGACTAATTGATTATGTGAAGGCTGGAAATATTGGTGAGGTAATTTCAATCGAATCATCCTTTACCTTTCCGGCATCACTTGAAGGAAATTATCGGCTCTCACCAGAGATGGGCGGTGGCGCACTTTTTGATGTTGGTGTTTATCCACTCCATGCGATTGCTGCGCTAATAGGTAATGATGCAAAAGTCGTAATTAAAAGCTGTGATAGGAAGGTTGGATCTACCGGAATCGACCTGACCAGTAAATGGCGAATGAGCATTAATGATTCGATAACCGCAAATGCCTTAGCTTCATTTGAGATGCCAGAAAACCAAAGTTTGATTGTGCGTGGTGAGAAGAACTCTGTCGAACTTATTGGGACACAAGCATTTACTTCGTGGCACACTGAAAGTAGATTGCAATTAGGCCAGCAAGTTGAAGAGTTTGAAGCGGTAGACCCATACATGCTTATGATTGAAAATTTTGGCAAAAGGATTCTTGGTCAAGAAAGTTGGGTTCTCCCACTCGAAACATCACTATCGGTTCAGAAAATGCTCGGCCAACTTCAAAGCTCTCACTA
>JAEMTE010000048.1 GCA_016462445.1 Candidatus Nanopelagicus sp.
CCTTTGTGGCAACAATGGGAGCTGCAACATCACAGATTGCATACACCGCATCTAAGGGTGGGGTATTAGCAATGAGCCGAGAGCTTGGCGTGCAGTTTGCCAGAGAGGGAATCCGGGTTAACGCATTATCTCCAGGACCAGTTAACACACCATTACTACAGGAGTTATTTGCAAAGGATAAAGAGCGCGCAGCTCGCAGACTTGTTCATATTCCAATGGGTAGATTTGCTGAGGCAAGTGAAATAGCAGGTGCGGTTGCATTCTTAGCCTCTGATGACTCAAGCTTTATTACCGCCTCTAACTTCTTAGTAGATGGTGGTATTTCAGGAGCTTATGTAACACCGCTTGATAATTAAGAGTTAACTGGTTAAATTATTAAATTTTGGCAAGTAATGATGGCTTACCCACAGCAGATGTAGTGAGTAAACTACTGATATGGATGATCTGGCTTTAGCCCTGCAGCTAGCAGATATTGCAGATCAGCTTTCATTAGCAAGATTTAGAGCAAGTGACTTGGTAATTGATTCAAAACCTGATTTAACCCCAGTATCTGATGCTGATAAAAAGATTGAGCAATTAATACGGCAGCATCTACTTAAGGTATCTCCTGATGATGGTGTAATCGGGGAGGAGTTTGAGAAAAAGGTATCAACTAATAACCGAGAGTGGATTTTAGATCCAATTGATGGCACTAAAAATTATATTAGAGGTGTTCCAATCTGGGCTACCTTAATAGCACTTCGCCAAAATAATGAGATCACCTGCACAGTTGTCTCAGCCCCAGCAATAAATCGACGCTGGTATGCCAGCAAGGGTGAGGGTGCATATGTTGTGGAAAATATTTTAGGAAAAGAAGAGAAAAGAAAGTTAAAAGTAAGTGCGGTTAGTAAAATCAGTGATGCCAGCTTTACATTTGCTGAAGTTATTGAAAAAGATAATTGGGAAGATTATTACGATAAGTTTTTAAAGTTAACTAATGATGTTTGGCGAAGCCGTGGCTTTGGAGATTTTTGGGGTCATATGTTGGTAGCTGAAGGCGCAGTTGATATAGCCATTGAACCAAAGATGGCACTTTGGGATATGGCAGCTTTGTATTTAATTATCAAAGAGGCTGGTGGCTCCTTTACCAATTTAAATGGGGCAGATGGGGTAGATGGGCCAGGTGCGATCTCATCAAATGCATTACTCCATAAGGAGTTGCTCACTCGCTTTGCTGGTGCTTAAAAAAAGCTAATACTGCAATGGATAAGTTATGACAAGCAGTAGTTAGGCCAATCTATTAAGTAATATTAATTTTTGCTAGCTTTAAGATTTTTGGGTAACTGCAATTAATGCGTTTTTAAACTCAACTGATTTAAAATCTTTTATCGCAACCTCATACTTTTGCATCCCCCAATCCCAAAAATTAAAATCAAGCTCTGAGATTGAGTCTTGAATCGATGCCCACAATGTCCAGCCATAGCGGGCCAGGAGAGCGTATAACCATGCTCTAGCCACCTTTTCAGCTCGATGTTTGCCGTAGTAACTATCTACTAACTCAACTAGTTGATCATAAGAAAGATTTGATTCGCTATAAATATTACCAAGCTCAAAGCAGGCATCATTATTACCCGAGTACTCATAATCTATTATCCAGATTTTCTGGCCATCATCAATAAAGTTTGCTGCCAGTAGATCATTATTACAGGCCACCTTACCCTCATCTAAAACCGATAATGCTTTCTTCATCTGAGAAAGTGCATCGATATAATCTAAGTAATTAGCAGGCATCTTAAAGCCATGTTCACTTACAATCTTTAAATAATTTTGCTGAATTATAAACATATCAAAATCACTTACAAATGGCTTAGCGCTGTGCAGTTGCTTAACACTTTTGGCAACTCTGCCTAAGTTATTTGCCACATCTTGGCTATCAAATGTCTTACCTGGTATGTAACCAATTACCAATAAACCAAACTGGGGCAGAAAGTCATAGACAGGTGCGCCAATGCCAATATCAGCAGCAAGCTTTGAGTTTTCATACTCAGCATTTCGATCAATTGAAAGCAGAGCTGATTTATTACTTGAGATACGAGCAACAAAATCACCCTTTGGGGTAGTAATCTTTAAATTACGATTAGTAAGGCCACCAGATAACTCATCAACACTACTTCTAACCGCAAGTCTTGGTACTTGGTTTAGTAAATCACTAAAACCATTACTGGAGGAGCTCACAGAGAAAGGATACAGTTGGTTGATGAGCACACAAGAGCTACCTACTAGGGCCAAGATTGTTGTAATAGGTGGCGGTGTTGGTGGTACATCAGTTGCTTATCACCTAGCAAAGTTTGGCGAAAAAGATGTGATCTTACTTGAGCGCTCTGAACTAACTAGTGGCTCAACCTTTCACTCAGCAGGATTAGTTGGACAGCTACGTGCTGATCCAACCCTGACAAAAATGAATATGTACTCAGTTGAGTTATACCGAGAGTTAGAAAAAAGTGAAACACCAGCCTCTTGGCGAGAGTGTGGTTCAATTAAAATTGCATCTAGTAATGAGCGGATGGCTGAGATTAGGCGTCAAATTGGCTGGGCTAAAACATTTGGGTTAGATCTAGTTGAGATCTCAAATGATCAGATTAAAGAGTTATTTCCATTAATTAATTTAGCTGGGGTAGTTGGCGGCTGTTATATGGCCTCAGATGGCCAGGTGGATCCATCATCACTAACTGGTGCACTAGCAGCAGGGGCAAGGCGTGGTGGGGTAAAGATCTTTACCCACACCAGAGTAGTTGCAATTAATACCAAAGATAATCAAATTAAATCAGTAACAACTGATAAGGGTGAGATCGAGTGTGAGATTGTGGTCAACTGTGGTGGCATGTTTGCCGCTGAAATTGGCAGATTAGTAGATGTGCGAATTCCTATTATTCCAATGAGTCATCAGTATCTAATTACTGAAAACTTTATCCCAGAT
>JAEMTE010000025.1 GCA_016462445.1 Candidatus Nanopelagicus sp.
CGTTAGTGCCATTACTTGCTTGGAAATATAAGGTGGAGCCAACCGCTGTTAAATATGGTTGACTAGCAAGATTTCCAGGAAAAATATCTTTAACCATAACTGGTTGAGAGTTTGTCGCCCTTACACCTACAATAAAAATTAAAGCAGAAATACAAACCGATACCTCAAGCAGCAGGATTTTCTTTCTCGTTCCTTTGTGATTTAGCCTCTCAGATAGCCAAGGGGTAAGCCTGCGCAGCAGCTGGGATATTTGATTCACACTTGAATTTTAATGGATTACTATCAAAAACGAGTGAGAATTGCTATGTAAATGATGATTTTAATATTTTAAATTCTCAGTAATCAGTGGATGAGCGTGAATAAATGATGGGTTTACTCTCAAATAAGAATGAATAAATCTCCAAAATAAAAGCAAAAATGAAGATAAATAGAGAGTAACTAAACCAAAATCAATTCACTACACATCTTTTCAAAAGCTATTGTGTGTGAATCAATATCATTCTCGCTGGTATCTGGTGAGATCAAAGCCATATTATGAAATGGAGTAATTAAAAATCCGTCGTTGAGCATTCGCAGATGAATATATTGTTCTAGTTCAAAATCACCAGCATCAGCTGCTTGCCTACCATTTTTTGGAGTAATAGTGCTAAACATATACTCCGCTCTAGCCCCTAACCGATTAACTGTCCAAGGCAGATCAAACTTTGCAATAACTTTCTCAACCCCATCTGCCCAGCGATCTCCTAACTTAATCATTCGATCAAAATTCTCTTTTGTTAAAACCTTAGTTAAAGTTGCTCTCATCGCAGCAAGTGAAAGAGCATTAGCTGCGAGTGTGCCACCAATACCACCAGTATCAATCACCTCTAACTCAACTAATCTTTTTATTGAATCAGCAATATGTTGCTGCATACCAAATGCCCCGGTTGGAAAGCCCCCACCAATTGCCTTACCAATTGTTAGAAAATCAGGGGTAAGGCCAAGATCTGCTGTCATTCCACCTGGGCCAACTGAAATTGTGTGAGTCTCATCAATTATCAGTAATGCTCCAAACTTTTTAGCTAACCCCTGCACAGCTAATAAATATCCACTCTCAGGTAGCACAATGCCAACATTTGTCATTGCTGGCTCCATCAAAATTGCTGCTACATCATCATTTGCAAATGCTTTTTCCATTGCACTCAAATCATTAAATGCCACAACTCTAGTTGTTAGATTTAAATCAACAGGAGCTCCAATATTTCCCTCCCGAGATACTGTATTTCCCTTTTTATCTAAGGTAGCAAAGCTTTCATCTACGCTTCCGTGGTAGCAGCGATCAATTATGATAATTTTTGATTTACCAGTAATTAATCTGGCATATCTAATTACATGCCGATTAGCATCTGTTGCAGAGACGGTAAATTGCCAGAGCGGTAGATTAAATCGCTCTGCTAATTCGCCAGCGACAATAGAGGCATCCTGAGTTGGCAGCATTGCTGATAATCCCCGGCCAACCTGTTCTTTGATTGCAGCAACTGTTGCCGTAGGTGAATGCCCGGTCATAGAACCGGTATCACCCAAGCAAAAATCTACATAGGTATTGCCATCAACATCTATAAAACTTGCACCCTTTGCCTCTTCTACAAATACCGGATAAGCACCTGGCCACTTTGACATCCAAGACATTGGTACACCAGCTGGCATATTTTTCTTTGCCTGGTTAAATAACTCACCACTTTTTGGATGGATCTTAAGAAATCTTTCATCCTCAATAGCTCTTAGTTGAACCAGGCGGGCGCGATCAATCATGGTCAAAACCTACTAGTAAGCATTTAATAAACCCACCAGTACTTACATAACAGGTAGAGCGGCAAGTGCTGCTTCAAAATCCTTATCTGTTAATACTGAATCAACCATTTCTCCATTTAAGAATTGATCATAAGCTGCCAAATCAAAGTGTCCATGACCGCAGAGTGCGGTAAGGATTACCTTCTCCTCACCAGTTTCCTTAGCCTTAAGAGCTTCTTGAATTGCAACAGCAATCGCATGAGTTGGCTCTGGCGCTGGCACGATTCCTTCAGTTCTAGCAAATTGAACAGCTGCTGCAAAACACTCTTTCTGCCCAACAGTTGTTGCAGTCATCATGCCAAGTTCATAGATGTGAGATACCAATGGGGCCATACCGTGATAGCGAAGACCACCGGCGTGAATTGGATCTGGAATGAAATCATGACCAAGAGTGTGCATCTTCATTAGCGGTGTCATGCCGGCTGTATCACCAAAATCATATGCATAAGTTCCACGAGTAAGAGATGGACATGAGGCTGGTTCAACCGCACGAATCTCTGGATTCATTTTGCCTTTCATCTTCTCTCTCATAAATGGGAAGGAAAGACCGGCAAAGTTAGAGCCACCACCGGTGCAACCAACTAATAGATCAGGTGTCTCACCAACCTTTGCCATTTGCTTAAGAGCCTCTTCACCAATAATTGTTTGATGCATTAATACATGGTTTAAAACTGAACCAAGTGCGTAGGCAATAGTTGGATCAGCCACAGCTGCCTCAACCGCCTCAGATATTGCAATACCTAAAGATCCTGATTTATTTTTAGGATCCATCGCTAATTTACGACCAGCCTCAGTTAATTGTGATGGTGATCGATGCACAACTGCGCCAAAGACCTCCATCATTAACCGGCGGTATGGTTTTAGATCATATGAGCCACCTACCTGCCAAACCTCACACTCCAAATCAAAGAGTGAGCAGGCAAATGCAAGTGCGGTTCCCCACTGGCCTGCGCCAGTTTCAGTTGTTAGCTTTTTAATTCCAGCTTTTTTATTGTAGTAAGCCTGTGGCACAGATGTATTTGTTTTATGCGAACCAGATGGTGAGACACCTTCATACTTGTAATAAATATGTGCTGGAGTATCTAGTAATTTTTCTAATCTGCGCGCTCTAAATAGTGGAGATGGTCGCCATGTGCGATAAACATCTAATACCTCACCTGGAATATCAATATAAGAATCAGTTGAAACCTCCTGCAAAATTAAATCCATTGGGAAAAGTGGTGCTAGATCAGCTGGCCCAACTGGTTGATGAGTGCCTGGATGAAGTGGTGGTGGTGGCGGTGATGGTAGATCGGGAATTATGTTGTACCACTGAGTTGGCATCTCACTTTCATCAAGTGTTATCTTGGTAAAGCTCTTTGCATCTTTACTTAGCGCCATTTTTCCTCCAGTGGGTAGATCGCAAATGCTAGAGGCAGATCTTTACCCATAGCAATACAAAAACCAAAACTTTTTCTTTATAAACGGTATTTAGCCAGATTTTGCTGACTACCATGGCCTATGGCGATTGCTAAGTACTCACTTACCGCACTTGATTGCCCAGATCCACTTGCCCTGGCAAACTTTTATGCCCAGATCACAGATTTTAAAGTTGTAGTTGCCTATACCGCCAAGGATGGAAAGCCTCTATGGGTTGAGTTGGTAGATAATGGTGTAACAAGAATTGCATTTCAACGGGTTGAAAAGTACACACCACCTACCTGGCCAGAGGGTCCAACTCCACAACAAGCACACCTTGATTTTGATGTTAAAGATTTAAATGCTGCTGAGGCAAAGTTACTTGAAATTGGCGCAGTTAAATCCCCAATTCAAACAAGTTCAAACCCAGAAACAAATTTTCGAGTTTACTTTGATCCTGCCGGGCATCCTTTTTGTCTAGTTAGCATCTAATTACCTCTGAAGTTACTTTAATCAGTTAAGATGGTTTCATGAATGATGCGCTAACAATCTCTGCACTAACATTTGGCGCTCAAGCATTTGTTACATTATTTGTAATTCTAGATCCACCTGGTGCTGCGCCGATATTTCTAGGACTTGCCTCAGGTAAATCGGTAAAAGAGCAACGACGATTAGCTTGGCAAGCCGCAGCTGTTTCCCTCTTTGTAATTGTTTCATTTGCTTTCTTTGGTAACGCACTACTTAATTACTTAAATATCTCACTTGCCGCCCTGCAAGGTGCTGGTGGAATTCTCCTATTAATTACTGGACTGGGCTTATTAACTGGTTCAATAACAGATAAGGACTCTGCTACATCACAAAATATTGCCCTTGTTCCTCTTGGCACACCATTACTTGCTGGCCCAGGTGCAATTGTTACCACAATGCTTTATGTGCAAAAAGCAGATGGCGCAGATCAACTTGGCGCGTTAGTACTTGCAATTGTGGCGGTTCATATAATTATCGGTTTGACCTTTATGTTCTCCACCAAGATTTTGGCGGTAATCAAAGACTCCGGCGTTACCCTGCTGGCACGAATCGCTGGCTTACTACTCTCTGCAATTGCAGTTGAGATGATCGTCAGTTCAATAAAGGCCTTTTTTAATCTCTAATCTGTCATTAGCTAGCGGTATCTTTTAGCCATGTCTGACAGCGCCCTTGCCCAAACAACATTTGTAATTGTTGATCTAGAAACCACCGGCTCCTCCCCTAAAAATGGGGCAGCTATAACTGAGATCGGCGCGGTTAAGGTAAGAGGTGGGCAGTTACTTGATCAATTTGAATCATTTGTAAATCCCCTTTCGCCAATTCCTGATTACATTACTGAGATGACAGGTATCACCGATCTGATGTTGGCAAATGCGCCAGTAATAGATGAAATACTTCCGGCTTTTTTAGAGTTTGCTGGAGGTGAGAAAGAGACAATTATTGTTGCTCATAACGCGCCATTTGATTTAAGTTTTCTTAAAAGTGCAGCGAAGGATTTAGATATAAAGTGGCCAAAGTATAAAACCTTAGATACCGTCACTATTGCTCGCCAGGTTTTAACAAAGGAGGATGTGCCAAATTGCAAACTTGGCACACTTGCTCAGTTCTTTGGCACAACTGTCGAACCAAACCACCGAGCATTAGATGATGCAAAGGCGACAACTGAAATTATGCATGCATTGTTTGAACGCCTTGGCTCTATTGAAATTAATACCATAGAGGCTTTATTAGAATTTGCAAAAACTGCTGCCCATATTCAACGCAAAAACTATTGGGGGCTTAGCTCTATCTAGCGCTAACTATTTCATTAGTTAATTGTGCCCATTTTTTAAGTATTGATTGGGCAGCGCCAGAGTCAATTGCCTTGTTGGCTAAGACAAAACCATTAGCAATTTGAGTCTGTAGCGGTAGTGAAAAATCTGCCTTAAAGGCGGCAATTGCAAAGGCAGCATTTAAGCTCACCGCATCTCGCATAGCACCGGCTTTTCCATCAAAAATTTGCTTTGTCATCTGAGCATTAAATTTGGCATCCCCACCTGCCAACTCACTGATTGGCGCTGATGCTATTCCTAACTCTGCCGGATTAAATACCTCTTCAGTTAAATTACCATTACTAATTTGAATTACAGTTGTTGTGGTAGCAAGTGATACCTCATCTAATCCATCATCACCGCGAAACACAAAACCCTCTTTGCCTTGCTGCAGTAGTACCTGCGCCATCAGTGGCAGTAACTCACGCCGGGCCACGCCAATTGCACATGCCACCGGCTTAGCTGGATTTGCAAGTGGTCCTAAAATATTAAAAACAGTTGGAACACCAAGCTCTTTGCGGGCAGCGGCTGCATACTTCATTGATGAGTGAAAAATAGGAGCAAAACAAAAACCGATTCCAATCTTGTGAACTGCTTGTTCAACCTCACTCCCAGTTAAATCAATATTTATACCAAGTGCTTCAAGCAAATCTGCTGAACCTGATTTTGAAGAGGCGGCTCGATTACCATGTTTTACCACCCTCGCCCCTGCTGCATTTGTAATGATTGCTGCCGCAGTTGAGATATTAATTGTGTTTGCACCATCGCCACCAGTACCAACGGTGTCAACAGCACGTTCGGTGATATTAATTGGGGCGGCGTATTGATACATCTGCGCTACAAGGGCGCTTACCTCACTTGCACTCTCCCCTTTTAACTTAAGTCCTAACAAAAATTGTTTTATCTGATCATTACCGGCTTTGCCCTCAAGTATCTGCGCCATCGCCCAAGTAATCTGCTCATTGCTTAAATCAGATTTATTTGTAAGAGAGGTGAAAACTTCATCCCAACTCATAAACAGCTACTAAATTTACTTAGCGAGCGCAGAGTCGGCTTTAAGAAGAGCTGCACACTTTGCGGCAAGATTAAATGGATCGATTGGATGTGAGGTAGTTGCCTCCGCCTTTGACCAGGCAGCCAGCCAATTATCTTGCACCCGCCCGGTAATTAATAAAACTGGTGGACAGTTAAAAACCTCATCCTTTAATTGCCTGGCAACTCCCATGCCACCCTCTGGCACCGCCTCACCATCTAATATAAAAAGATCAACCCTTTTTTTGCTATCAACATAAAGCCGAAGTGCATCAGCTGTGGCAAACTCTTTAATTTCATGAATAGCAAGTGTGGCATCTAGTTGTTTGCCCAGCGCTGCCTTAACCGAGGAACGAACTGATGAATCATCGGAGTAGAGGGCAATTATTAACTCAGCCATTTGCTAATCCTACCTACCGGCCTTACCTACTCTGCCTCATCAATATACATCCGCCGTAAAATTGATTATTGCAATATTTACCGCCCGTGGTGACTACTCTCACCCAAATTCACTCCACTAGGCCCCATTGAAAATGTGTTATTCCTATCTATTTCGGGAATAATCACCCCTATGACCACCTATGCCACACCTGCTACCAAGGCCAACCGGCCCAACTTAGTAGCGGTTGGCACCATAGTTTGGCTCTCCTCTGAATTAATGTTTTTTGCCGCTCTCTTCGCTATGTACTTCACAACTCGTGCGGTGCAGGGGCCTAAGGTTTGGCTTGAATCAACTGAAATGCTTAATATTCCATTTGCCGCAACTAACACCACTATTTTAGTTTTATCATCAGTTACCTGCCAATACGGAGTCTTTGCCGCTGAGAGATTTCAAGTAAGACGAAGCGGTGCAGCTTGGCAGTTTAATAAATGGGGTATGCGCGAATGGTTTGCTCTTACCTTCTTAATGGGTGCAATCTTTATCGCCGGACAGGTATATGAGTATGCCTCTTTAGTTAAAGAGGGTTTATCACTCTCCTCTAACTCATACGGCTCTGTTTTTTATATGACCACCGGTTTCCACGGCCTACATGTAACTGGCGGCTTAATCGCGTTTTTAATTGTATTAATCAGAGTATTTAGGGCGCAGAAATTTGGTCACTCCCAAGCAACTACCGCAATTGTGGTCTCCTACTACTGGCACTTCGTCGACATTGTGTGGATTGCATTATTTTCTGCGATCTATCTAATTAAGTAAGGTGATTATGAAATTTATTTCAAAGTATCGCCGGCATAAATTTGCATTACCTACTCTGTTGCTCCTAGCTCTAGCCGGCCTTGGCTTTACCTTCTCTGCAGCAACTGCTGCGCCAGCAAAGAACACAATGACCGCCTCTGCTAAAACTACATTAATTGAAGAGGGGCAACAGATCTTTTTAAAGGGCTGCACCTCCTGTCATGGTTTAAATGCTGAAGGTGGCGCGGTTGCACCATCTTTAATTGGTGTCGGAGCTGCCTCTGTTGATTTTCAAGTTGGAACTGGTCGGATGCCGATGCAGGATATGAGTCAACAAGCTATGCGAAAGACTCCTGTTTATAACGAGGAGCAGGTTGCTGCCCTGGCCGCTTATGTTGCCACCTTAGCTCCAGGTCCTGCTGCTTTGCGAAATGAGGATATTACTTGGGAGCGTGATGGTAATACCGCAGAGGGTGGTGAGTTATTTAGAAATAACTGCGCAATGTGTCATAACTTTGCTGGACAAGGTGGCGCACTTACTCAGGGAAAGTATGCGCCAACTTTGATGGGGGTTGAACCAAAACATATTTATGAAGCGCTAATTACCGGGCCACAATCAATGCCAGTATTTTCTGACAAAATAATTACCCCACAGGAGAAGCTATCCATGATTAAGTGGATTAAATCTGCTGAGAGTGAGCCAAATCTTGGTGGGGCAGCATTGGGAAGAGTTGGTCCCGTTACTGAAGGATTAGTGGCCTGGGTGCTTGGTCTTGGTTTATTAGTTGGTTGTTGCGTCTGGCTTACTGCAAAGGCTAGGTAAATAAATTATGTCTAATCAGTTAGAGCCGTTAGCAGATCCAGGAGTTCCAGTAGCAACGGTGCGCCGGGCAGATATCGATCCAATCGCGGCTAAACGTGCGGAGCGACAGGTGGCGCTCTTATTCTCACTCTCCGGCCTTGGAACTCTGTTATTTATTTACTCATTCTTTTTTATTAAAGATAATGTTTTTATCTTCCTACCGGTTTTAGGTAATACCAATGCTCACCAATTAGGAATTGGTATTGGTATGGCAGCTGGGCTCTTCTTTATTGGAGTTGGCTTAGTTCATTGGGCAAAGACATTGATGCCAAACACACCTGCGGTGCAGGAGCGCAAAGAGCTGCGTTCAACTGATGCAGATCGTGATGGCCTTGTTGCCACCGCTAAAGAGGGTGTGGCAACTGCAGGTTTAGGAAGGCGGCCATTAATTAAGGCATCACTTGCCGGTGCTGCCGCACTTGCCGGCCTGCCAGCTGTAATTATGTTGCGTGATTTAGGACCACTACCTGGTAACTCATTAAATGAAACAAATTGGAAGAGCGGTACAAAATTAGTAACCGATCCAGGAGATCGCCCGATTAAGGCAAGTGATCTTGAGGTGGGCGCAGTTGCTCAAGTTCTACCCGAACTGCTGCCAGGACAAAAACGCACATTAGAAGATATTGGCAAGGATGCAGTTTTATTAATTAGATTACGCCCGGCTGAGTTTCAATTAGATGCCGAACGACTTTCTTGGACCCATGAAGGAATAATCGCATTCTCAAAGATCTGCTCCCACATGGGATGCGCAGTTGCCCTCTATGAACAAACTACAAAACATTTACTTTGCCCATGCCATCAATCAACCTTTGATGTGACCCGCGCCGCAAAGGTTATCTTTGGACCATCGGCTCGGCCTCTGCCACAATTAGCTATTACCGTCGATGGGGATGGAAACTTAATTGCAAAACAACCATTTAGTGAAGCGGTCGGACCTAGCTTCTGGGAGAGATCATCATGAGTGCAGGTGAGAAGGTAGTTGGCACAGTTGCTAATTATGTTGATGAGCGAACTGGCGCTGCTGCTTGGGTTAAGAAAAGTTTAAATAAGGTATTTCCAGATCACTGGTCATTTATGTTGGGTGAGATTGCCATGCACTCATTTGTTATTTTATTACTAACTGGAACTTTTTTAACCTTTTGGTATGAGCCATCAATGCAAACTGTTGTTTATGAGGGAAGCTACAAACCATTAAAAGATGTTGAGATGAGCGCTGCTTACGCCTCAACACTTCATATCTCCTTTGATGTGCGAGGTGGTCTATTAATGCGCCAAATTCACCACTGGGCTGCGTTGATATTTGCTGCCGCAATTGTGGTTCACTTGATGAGAGTTTTCTTTACCGGTGCATTTCGCAAACCTCGTGAATTTAACTGGCTGATTGGAATTGCACTTTTAACTCTTACAATTGTTGAAGGCCTACTTGGTTACTCACTACCTGATGATTTGTTATCTGGCACTGGAATGCGAATTGCTCAAGCAATTATTCAGGCAATCCCAGTTGTTGGAACTTATCTCGCATTTTTTGCCTTTGGTGGACCATTCCCAGGTGAGGTGCTTATCCCCCGAATTTATACATTACATATTCTCTTAATTCCAGGCATATTCCTCGCTTTAATAACCGCCCATGTTATGTTGGTTTGGTATCAGAAACACACTCAGTACCCAGGTCCTGGTAAGACTGAGAAAAATGTTGTGGGATATCGAATCTGGCCAATCTATGCAGCAAAGACTGGTGGATTTTTATTTATTATCTTTGGTGTCACAGCATTTTTAGGCGCAGTAGCTTCAATTAACCCAGTTTGGTTATTTGGTCCCTACACACCTGGGCAGATCTCTGCCGGATCTCAACCCGATTGGTATATGGGATGGCTCGATGGCTTTGTTCGAATGGCTCCACCACTTGAAACTCACGCCTTTGGACACACTATTTCGTGGAATATTTTACTGCCGGGTGTAATTGTTCCCGGTATTTTATTTACTGGTATGGCGCTCTATCCATTTATTGAAAGCTGGATGACTGGGGACAAACGCGAGCACCATATATTAGACCGACCACGTAATGTTCCTAACCGAACCGCACTTGGCGTAATGTCTTTGACCTTTATGATGGTGGCCTTAATTAATGGTGGAAATGACATTATTGCTACCCACTTTGATCTAACTATTAATCAAATTATGTGGGGCTCAAGAATTGGCATACTGGTTCTACCACCAATCGCCTTTGTAATTACCAAGCGCATTTGTCTTTCACTACAACGAGCAGATCGTGAGTTAGTTCTGCATGGCAAAGAAACTGGAAGATTAGTAATGCTGCCACACGGTGAGTTTGTTGAGATTCATGAAGAGCTATCTCAGGCTAAGAAATACACCCTTACTCAACATGAGCAACTCAAAGCTATTGAACTTGTAACTGAGGATGCTGGTGGAGTATTAAATCCAAAGGGAATCAGAGCAAAGCTGCAAGCAAGATTTAGCGCAGCGAATGCTGAAAATATTGCAAAACCTACCGCTGCTGAGGTTAAAGAGCTTGAGAGCGGACACCACTAAATATTGATTGCTGCTGCAATCTAATTCATTAATACAAAGTGGCCCCATGCGACTAACTATGGGGCCACTTAGGTTATGTACCGCTGGCGGGATTTGAACCCGCGACCTACCCCTGAGTCAAAGGGGTGCTCTATCCGCTGAGCTACAGCGGTACATAGAGTGAAAGATAAAATAGTTATTAATAAAATTTCTCAAATATTTATTATTTGTGGAAAACTAATGTGCTAAAATTTTCAAACTGAGTCAGAGGGGTGCTCTGCTTACGCAGAGTTACAGCTTAAATCCTCGCCTGTAATGGGCGGGGATTT